>CAYTSF010000029.1:0-25339 GCA_964440335.1 uncultured Leptospirales bacterium | reverse complement strand
CTGCAACCCTCAGCCCGCAAAGAGCACAAGCCGGGAGCTCGCTCGCCGCAGGCGGTCCGCCATAATGAACTTTGTGAATAATTCCTGCCTATACACGTTTTTTTTCTTGTATAATATCCGCCGTACAATTTTATAAGCTTATCGCAGTAAATAAATAAACCGCCAGAACTATGATAAAGGAGTAGCAATATGGTAAAACATATTATTGAGGATAATATCCTGATCGCGCAGTATGCTAATGCACCCACGTATTCCATGAACTTTGAAAGCCTTGTAAGCATCAGGGACGCTGTTAAAAAAGTCCGCGAAGACGATTCCCTCAAGGGGCTGATTTTTACAGGAGAGGGCAAGTTCTTCTGTTCAGGTTTTGACCTCCCCACATTCCTCGCATTCAAGGGCCGCGAGGATGTTCTTAACTTCTTCAATGTCGAAGAGGAGATGCTTTACGAAATATTCACATGCCCCAAACCGGTCATCGCAGCAATAAACGGCCATTGTACAGCGGGCGGATTCATCGTTGCCATGGGATGCGACTACAGGATAGCCACAGATAACCAGAAGGCGAAGATGGGCATGACAGAGATCAAGATTGGTATGTCCCTTACAATAGCCGAAATGGAACTGGTACGTTCAGGCTGCAACAGCGAACGCACTGTAAGGAACGTTATGTATAACGGCGAAATGTACAGGTTCGATGCGGCAAAAGAGATAGGCATAGTTGACGAAATCGTACCCGAGGCTGAACTCATTGCAGCAGCCAAGAAAAAAATATGCGCATGGTGGGACCAGCCGGGCCACGCATTCTCCAATATTAAATACTGCCTCAGGTACCCCATTTCATCCCAGATGAGGCACAGGCTTGATAACGAAAACTGGCAGGATGGACTGTGCAATGTCCTCACAAGCCCCCAGACCAGGGGAGTCATCGAGATGGTACAGAAGATGATGACCGGCGGGAAATAACCGCGCTTATATCCGCAATAAAAAACCCGGCAGCTGCCGGGTTTTTTATTCGCCGTTTTACTTTCAGCCTTCCGGAGCATCGGTCATGATACCTCCTGCGGGCAGGGTTCGTTCCCTGCCAAAAAAAGCTTGACTCAGGCCATTTTAAATCCCTTCTAATATTAATAATCTTTACTTATAATATTTTTGCCACAGAGACACAGAGTACACAGAGTCTGGTTAAAAAGGATCTTGAAACAGGTTTTTCATAAATATGTTATGATACCCGATTATCAAGGCAATGCGGATAAATCGTCTGTCTTACCGGCTCTGCACAATACATTGAAGTTGCACCGCTTTTCTCTGTGACCTCCGTGCCTCTGTGGCAGATTAAAAGATTCAGGATTCTGAAAAGTCTTATGAATACGAATTTCAACTTAACAAGGGTAAAAAATGAAAACAATTGAAGGTAAACTGGACGCTACCGGCCTTAAGGTTGGCATAGTTGTTTCGCGTTTTAACGAATTTATCACATCCAGACTCCTGGGTGGCGCTGTTGACTGCCTTAAACGCAACAACGCAGAAGAGGATAATATTTCTGTTGCCTGGGTTCCGGGTGCATTCGAGATCCCGGCTGCTGCAAAAAAACTGGTCCAGTCAAAAAAATTCGACGCGGTCATCTGCCTTGGCACTGTTATCAGGGGTTCAACTCCGCATTTTGACTATGTATCGGCAGAAGTCTCAAAGGGAGTGGCGCAGGTCAGCATGAGTGCTGATATACCGGTAATCTTCGGAGTACTTACAACCGATAATATTGAACAGGCAATAGAGAGAGCTGGTACAAAATCAGGAAACAAGGGTTTTGACGCGGCCATGTCTGCCATTGAAATGGCAAACCTTTTCAGACAGTTAAGCTGATGGGACAGAGACGCAGGGCGAGGGAAAATGCGCTGCAGGGGCTTTACATGTATGAAATCGGCAGGGCCCCGGTGGAGAGCATTACTGAATTCGAATGGATTGACGGCGAACTGCCCGACGAGGTGAAGGACTTTGCCGTGAAGCTCATCGAAGGCACGATCTCCAACCTGGAAAAAATCGATCAGCTCATCAGGGACTATTCAAGGAACTGGAAACCTGAACGCCTCTCTGTAATCGACAAGTCGATTCTGAGGCTTGCCATTTTCGAAATGCTGTACATGGCCGACATCCCTGTTGTAGTGACGATTAATGAAAGCATAGAGCTCGGCAAGACTTTCGGCGGCGAAAACTCGGGCCAGTTTATAAACGGTATACTCGACGCTGTTAAAAAACATGAACTCAATGAGGAGTGAAAAACCCAGTGCTAATACCAGGAAAAAACAGAAAGGTCCCAGAAGAGGATGAAAGCATATCCCGCAACAGGATAAAGGGGATAGAGAAGCTCAGCGACGATTCGCCACGCACATCCATGGTCAACCAGAAATTTGTGATCCTGGTACTGGCCCTGCTGGCAGTGATAGCGATTGCCGCACTGCTCATAATACATTTCTGGAAGGGTGGCAGCACTATCCCCCCTCAGGACCAGAACAGGACATTTACTTCTGAAAACGAGGTGATGCCCGGATCAGGCTCACAGGTTTTGCGCGACTACCGGTCTACCAATCCCACGCTCAATAAGGCAATAGAGAGTTACAGGAGCGGCTATTTTGCAAATGCCATAACCGAGTTCACCGAAGTGGTGGAATCCAATGCCAGCGACCAGGACAAGGCCATTGCGCTCCTGTACCTGGGCATCATCGCAGACACCAAGGCCGAGTTTGACAATGCAATAAGGTATTTTGAACGCGCTCTGGGATATGACAAGAATAATTCCGAGATATACCTGAACCTGGCCCGGACCTACAGCAAGAAAAATGACTTCGCCAACGCGGCGAAATACGCCCAGATGGCAGCAGACCTTGCGCCCGGCGACATATACCCGCTGCTGCTCCTGGGCAACATTAACTACCTGCAGACAAGGTACGATGACGCCGTTACCTATTACGAGAAGGGACTGAAGGTAAACCCCAACCACCCGGCCCTGCTTTACAACATGGCAATGGCCATGTTCAAAAAAGCAGAGAGGTTCCAGGCCCTGGAATACCTCAAGAAGGCCGCGGAGGCTGACAGCATAGGCGAGATTGCATACAAGTCATACTCCCGGCTTGGTGCTGAATTTCTCGAGAGCAACATGTTCGAGCTTGCCGAGAAGTACCTGGTTCAGGCGACGCACATGAGGCCGGGCGACCCGGTTGCCCATTACAACCTGGGGGTTGCGTACCTGCGCCAGGGCAAAAACGAGGAGGCCCTGAAACAGCTTGAAGAGGCCGAGAGGCTGGGCCAGGACGATCCCATGATGCTCGAGAACCTGGGCGAATCGTATTTCAGCCTCAAGGACTACGACAGGAGCCTCAGGTCATATAACAAGCTGTTGGAAAGAAACGCCAGAGACGTGCGCATATTGTCACGCGTCGGCGAGATATATTACTCAAAGGGCGACCTGGAGCGCGCATATGACGCGTACCGCAAGGTTACGCAGGTACAGCCAGCGACAGAGAACGCAAGGATTGCCTTCATGAACATGGGCAACATCCTCGACGACGCACAGAGGTTTGACGATGCCATCGAGGCATACCAGTCCGCCCTTGCCCTCCGTGACAACGATGACGGCACATGGTTCAACCTTGGGCTTGCGTACATGCACGCCAACAAGCCGGCCCTTGCTGTTAACGCATGGAAGAAGGCAACGCAGATCAATCCGGGCAACATCAAGGCCCGCATGATGCTGGCAGACTACTACCTGCAGCAGGGTTACCCTGACCTTGCAGAGAAGGAGTACCAGGAGATAGCCTACAAGTGGCCCCAGGACCAGGAGTCCATGTTCAAGCTCGGGACAATTTACCACAGGCAGAAGGACTATGCTGACGCGAAGAAGGCATACAGGAAGGTCATCGAGGCCGGAGAGTCCACGGAGTACGCGCGCAAGGCATACATCAACCTGGCGGTGATTCTCACAGCGGAGAGGCAGGACGAGGAGACCTTTAACGAGGCGCTGAACATGATCAGGAAGGCGCTGCAGATCAAGGCCGACGACCCTGACGCGCTCATGGCCCTGGGCATGGTCTATGCAAGGATGGAGATGCATGAACGCGCTATCGAGTCATACTACCAGTCCATCAGGGCTGCGCGTGACAGTAAAATGATCGCCGAATGCTACAACAATATCGGCAAGAGTTACTACGCCATGAAGCAGTACAAAAAATCCATCGAGGCGTTCGCGCGCGGAGTGGAGGAGGACCCCTCAAATGAGGAGATCAGGATGAACAGGAAGTCCGCAGTTCAGGCGTACGAGAACGAGCTTAACAGGTAGTTATGGACACTGACCGCAGATATTTCCAGGACATAGAAGAGAAATTCCTTGCGCCCTACGCCGCCATCTCATCGGCAACGCGGGGACGGGAACATGAAGAAAAAAGCCACGCCTACCGCACCGAGTACCAGAGAGACCGCGAGAGGATCATACACTCCAGGGCGTTCCGCAGGCTCGAGTACAAGACACAGGTGTTCATCAACCACGAAGGCGACCATTACAGGACAAGGCTGACTCACACCATTGAGGTGGCGCAGATCGCACGCGCCATATCAAGGGCCATGCGCCTCAACGAGGACCTTGCAGAGGGGATTGCGCTGGCACACGACCTGGGACATACCCCCTTCGGGCACGTGGGGGAGAAGGAGCTGAACAGGCTTCTGCGCGATTACGGCGGCTTTGAGCACAACAGGCAGAGCCTGCGCGTGGTCGAGGTGCTTGAGAAAAGGTATGCGGACTTCAGCGGCCTGAACCTCACCTGGGAGACCAGGGAGGGGATCATAAAGCATTCAGGCACTTACGACAGGCCGGAGTCGAACTCCTTCATTCCCGAGGAGCAGCCTTCACTGGAGGCGCAGATTATAGATAACGCTGACGAGATAGCATACAACAACCACGACCTGGACGACGGCATGGCATCGGGCATCCTTCACTATGACGAGGTGAAGAACCTTGAGATATGGAGAATGGCGGTTGAACAGTATGGCCGTCCCCTCCCTCAAAATGAGAAGACAGCGGCTCGCGAGGTAATCAGGACTATCATAAACCTTCTTGTGTCAGATTTAATCGATTACACAGAAAACAGTATTGAAAAAAATAAAATAAAATCCTACATGGACATAAAAAAAGCAGGAGAACGGCTCGCGGGTTTTTCACCCCGTGTTTCAAGGGCTAACGATGAACTGAAAAAGTTCCTGCGCCACAACCTGTACCAGCACTACCTTGTAACCAGGGTCTCGCTGAAATCGCAGAGAGTGATTAACGACCTCTTCACGATTTACACGGAGCACCCGGATACTCTGCCTTACAGGTACAGGGATGAAATCGAAGAGCATGGCATCATACGCACTGTTACCGACTTCATCGCAGGAATGACTGACAGGTACGCGCTCGAGGAACACAGGAAACTTACAGACCCCCTGGCCCGTGTATAGGAGAAACATGGTGAACAACATAGATGACAAATTTCCGGAGGTCCCGGAATACCTGAAGGAGATGCTCGATTCAGGCGCAAAGCTTGAAGACATCTTTCTGGACAAAGAGGGGAACTGGTTTCACAACGGTGAACCGTTTTTAAATGAAAAAATAATTTCCTTCTTCAGCAGGTCAGTGAACATAACCGAAGACGGGCAGTACGTTCTTCACTATGGCAGCAACACATACCCGATAAGGGTGGAGGATGCGCCATACTTTGTGAGCGGAGTGGAATTCGACGGCTTCGGATCTTTCGAACGGGTGTTCATAACGCTTTCATCGGGAGAAAACGAGGAGCTTAACCCGATAACAATTTTCTACAGAAAAAATAACGCCCTCTATTGCCGCGTAAAAAACGGGAGGATGATCGCGAAATTCAAACGCTCACCATCATTCAGCATACTTGAAAGGCTCGAGGAGACTTCTGATGGAAAATACTTCGTTAAAATTTGCGGTACAAATATAGAACTCAACAGTGAAGGGGAGTAACAAAGTGAAAAAGTATATCAACCTCATGCTTGGCCTGTCATTCGCCGGGATCGCAGTGACCAGTGTGCTGCTGTACCAGCACTACCACCCGGATCTCGACATGGGACTCATCTCCTGCGGCAAGGGATTTAAAAATCCATGCATCGCGGTTGGACAGTCTGAATACGCTGTACTTTTCGGCGTACCGCTTGCCGCGATTGGCCTGATTTTCTACATCTTTGTAACATTCATGCTTCTTGTGGCAGACTACACCAAGGAAAAATACTACGCGATAATCAACGGTGCGGTGCTGCCGGTCATAGCCCTCTCTGTAGCGGGGGACGCCGTACTGTCGCTGATTCTTGTAAAACTCGGCAGCCTCTGCTCGCTCTGCGTCGCTACATACGCCATAAACATTGCGTTGCTTGCGGCTGCACTGCTCATGATCAGGCAGTCATCTTCATTTGCTGAAATCATTTCATCAGTCAAAACGCTCTTTTCACCTCAAAACTCAGACCAGAGGGCAGTTCTCGCACTCCTCATACTCTTTGTTTTTTTCCTCGGGTTCTCTGTTATTTCCGCATCCAATGTCCTGCGCATGAAGGCAGGACAGAACGCTCCTTCAGAAAAATTCATCGCAAAGGAACTCGCATCGTTTTATGCCAAGCCGGTGATCGACATCGATTTCCCTGAAAGCAACATGGTTGTCGGAAGCAAAAACCCGAAAGTTAAAATCTACATCTTCAACGATTTCCTCTGTTCTGCGTGCTACAAGTTTTACAATGTTGAAAAATACATCCTGGCAAGGTACGGTGACAGGGTGCAGATAGTCTATTACCACTATCCCCTGGACAGGACATGCAACAGGTATTTTGACGACACACTCTACGCGGGTTCATGTATGGCTTCAAAATCGATGCATGCCGCGGCATCTGCCGGGTTCTTTGAGGAATACTTCTTTATCCATTTCTCACGCTACAAGGAGATCAAGGACAACTTTGAAGAAAAAACCGTTTCTGCCCTGGTTAAAGAGACTGCCGATGAATTTGGCATTGACGATGCAAGGATAAAAAAATTCAACGAAGTATTTGATTCCGCACCTTATGCAGGTAGCATAACATCAAACATTGAATTTGCCGAAAGGATGAAAATCAATGCCACTCCGACAATTTATATAAACGGAAGGGAACTCAACGGCACCCCGCCAAAAGAGGTGCTCGAGGCCATTATACTCACTGAGCTTTCGAAGAACAAACGCTAAAGCATATCTGCAGGGTCGATGTCAATCTCGATGTAGTTCGATCCTGCTTTTATGCCTGACATGGCCTGGTTTATGACCGGGGCAAAATCCGCAGTACCCCTGGCCTTCAGTATCATGTGATACCTGTAGTTTCCTCCGATTTTCGCGAATGGGGCCGATGAAGGCCCCAGCTTCTCGACCCTGTGTTTGCCCTCTGCAATTATCCTGTCGATATCGCTGCCCAGCTTGCGTGCGGTTTCAATGACTTCCTCTTCATTTTTACCGCGTACAAGCAGCCTGGCAAGGCGTGTAAATGGAGGATACCCCAGCTGCCTGCGCACCTCAAGTTCTGACCGGAAGAACCCTGTGTAATCATGGTTCTTCACATACCTGAAGATTTCATGTGACTCGTTCAATGTCTGGACAATAACTTTGCTGGCTTCGCTGCCCCGCCCTGACCTTCCTGCAAGCTGGATGAGAAGTGACACGATGCGCTCCGTTGCCCTGAAGTCGGGCATGTTGAGGCCTATATCGGCCATAAGTATGCCTGCAACGGTTATACCCGGAAAGTCAAAGCCCTTGGATACCATCTGCGTGCCAAGCAGTATATCAACGCCGCCGCTTCCCATGAGTTCAATGAGTTCAGGAACCGATTCCTTTTTCCTGGCCGTATCCTGGTCAAGCCTGAATATCCTGTAACCGGGGAATTCAGACGCGACGATATCCTCGATCCTCTGAGTGCCCGATCCCACGTGTATCATTGACTCAGCCCCGCACTCCGGACAACTCGAGGGCACGGGCCTTGTGCTGCCGCAGTAATGGCAGAGCATGCCCCTGCCTTTGTGGAAATTCATCGATATGCTGCACTGGCCGCACTGGACAGCAGCGCCGCACTCATCGCACATTACAAGTGGCGAAAACCCGCGCCTGTTGAGAAGGTACACGGCCTGCCTGCCGGCATCAACCGCCCTCTTCGTGAAAAGCTTCAGCCTGGATGATATCTCATCTCCGCTGCCGTGCACCCTTACTATCTCGACTTCGGGAAGCCCCGCACTGCCGAACCTCTCATCAAGAACGTGCAGGCTGATCCCTCCCCTTTCGGCAGCGTACAGAGTTTCAACCGATGGCGTCGCGGAACCGAGGACCAGGCATGCGTTTTCGTCCTTTGCCCTGTAGAAGGCTATATGCCTTGCATTGTAGCGCGGCGAACTCTGTTCCTTGTATGAACCGTCCTGTTCCTCGTCTATTACCATGAGCCCGAGCCGTGGCGCCTGCATAAAGACGGCAGAGCGTGTGCCGATGGCGATCTTTGCGTCGCCCCTGTAAAACTTCATCCAGTTATCGAGCCTCTGGTTCGGCGTGAGCATGCTGTGGTACATCACCAGCATTTCACCGAACACGCTGTAGAGCCTGTTGTAAATCTGCGACGAGAGCGATATCTCGGGCACAAGGTAAATAACCGAAGCCCCGGCAGCCATTACCCGCTTTGCAAGCTCAATGTAAATTTCAGTCTTGCCGCTGCCGGTCACGCCGTAGATCAGATGCGCGGATGGCTCCGACATGGCTATCTTCTCGACTATCTCTTCCTGTTTAGGGGTAAGGGTATGCGATGCGCCTGCCGGTCCGGGCAAATCAGAAGCTAATTTACCGCGTCGCGTTATGCTGCTTTCAGATGAGGGAAGGGCTTTGCCGAACGCCTCACCGGTTGACGAGAAGTAGGTTGCCGCGACATATTTCACAAGCCCGGTCAGCCTCTGGTCGAATACCGGGAACTTATCTACGGGTGCGATCACATCCTTGAGTTCGTATTCAGTATTCACCGGTTGGCCGGTAGAAACCCCTGTCACGTAGCCTGTGACCCTGCGCCCCCTGAAGTTTACGGTTGCCCTCATGCCCGGAACGAGGTTCATGGAAGGTGGTACACTGTATGTAAACGCTTTGTTAACCGGAGTGTTAATGTAAATTTCCGCGGTGGTCAATGCATCTTCGCCCATACTGCTAACCGCCCCCGAGTTCATGCAGCTTTTTCCTCACGGTCTTGAGCGTCTCCCAGGCGCTGCGTTTCATGTCGGGATTTTTTATGAGGGATATAGCATGATCGGTATTGAACCACGCAATACCCCTGCTTGAATTGACGACCTGCTGCAGCGGGACAATTTCGCCCATGACAATTACGACCAGAGGTTTAACGACATCGATCTCGGACTTCAGCACAGGCAGGCAGTTCTTGACCATGTCGCTCAGCTTGAGCAGGGAGTCGGACGACTCGCACTTGACCAGGTTTGTAACATAACACTCGTTAAGTTCAACATCAATGGAGGCAAACATTTTGCGCAGGAGATCCGCTGCGTCGGCCCTGTAAAAGTCGATCTCCATCCTGCCCGAAAGCCTCGGGGCGTTCAGCACGACCATCACCCTGTTTATGCCTGAGCCGAAAGGTTTTTTCCTTTCAACCACACCGGGGCATGAAGAGCATTCAGCAACAACACCCGGCGACGGATGCGCAGCAGCCCCGGTTTTCTGTGCATGGCCTCCACCGGAGAGAAAACCTTTAAGCCAGGCGCGTTCCTCCGTGTTCCTGCATGTAATCAGCCGGCCTGAGACAGAACCGGTTTTCAGTATCGCAAGCAGCCTGTCTTTCATATTATCATCTAGTCAGTCTCTATTCCGTATTGCCTGATCTTGCGGTGAAGGTTGGTACGTTCGATATCCAGTTCCCTTGCGGTCATTGAAACATTGCCATTGTTTTTTTTAAGCGCGCTCAGTATGTATTCCCGCTCGAACGCATCCCTTGCATCCTTTAAAGATGATGAAGGGACAAAGTCAGACTGGCGCAGAGAGTTGCCGGTTTTAAGATATTTTTTCAGGTCATCGGCGGTTATCTCATCTGCGGGAACCATGATAGTAACGCGTTCAATTATGTTGCGGAGTTCACGCACATTTCCCGGCCATGCGTATTTTTTAATGAGGGCAAGCCCCTCGTCATTGATAAACTTATCGCCGGTGCCGTGCTCACGCGTAAACATATCGAGAAAGTAATCCACAAGGATCTCTATATCATCAGGCCTGTCAACCAGCCTTGGCACATGAACAGGAATGACGTTAAGCCTGTAGTACAGGTCCTCCCTGAACCTCCCCTCTTCAATGGCCTGGGGGATGTCAACATTCGTCGCAGCGATGACCCTCACGTCAACCGTGATCGTATCGTTACCGCCCACGCGCTCCAGCTGATTCTCCTGCAGCACCCTGAGCACTTTTGCCTGGGCTGAGAGGCTCATGTCGCAGACCTCGTCAAGAAAGAGAGTGCCGCCATCCGCAAACTCGAACTTCCCGATACGCCTGTTAAGGGCGCCGGTGAACGATCCCTTTTCATGGCCGAAGAGTTCGCTTTCAATAAGTTCATCGGGGATAGCAGCGCAGTTCACCTTGACAAAGGCTTTGTCGGCCCTGGCAGAGAGCTGGAAAATTGCCTTTGCCACAAGCTCTTTCCCTGTGCCGCTCTCTCCGGTTATGAGCACACGGGCACTGGTGCGCGCAGCCTTCCTTATCGTGTTCCGGATGTCTTCCATCTGGGATGATTCACCGATCATATCATCATCGATGAATGACTTCTTCTTCAGCTGAATATTTTCCCTGCGCAGCCTGGCCTGCTCGAGCGCGTTGTTCACCGAGGTAACCAGCCTGTCAAGGGACGGCGGCTTTTCGAGAAAATCAAAAGCGCCCATGTGCGTTGAGCGCACAGCAATGTCAATTGAGCCGTGGCCGCTTATCATTATGGCGGCAACCGAGGGCTTATCCTTTTTTATCTTTCCCAGGAGTTCAATCCCGTCGCTGTCGGGCAGCCATACGTCAAGCATGACAAGGTCAGGTTCATTTTTTTTGATATAAGCCAGGGCCTCTTCTGCGTTCTTTGCAGAAAAAATATCATGCCCCTCATCCTGCAGTATGTGGGTCACAGTCTTTATTATATTGGGTTCATCATCAACTATCAGTATTGATGCCATCATCCCCTCCAGATAAAACCGGAAGCTTAATCGTGAACACCGAGCCCTCACCCGGACTGGATTCACACGAAATGCTCCCATCGTGTTCAAAAACAATTTTTTCAACAATAGCAAGCCCAAGGCCGGTGCCGTTTTCTCTTGAGGTATAACCCGGTTCAAATATTCTCTCAAGATCATCGCCGCTGATTCCAGTGCCGGTATCCCCTACGCTGACAATAATCTCGTTGTTCGCGATGTCGTAACAAGACGTAACAGTCACAGAACCGTTGCCGGGGATCGCCTGAACTGCATTTGTAATAAGATTATTCAGGGCCTGCCTTATGAGCACCCTGTCGAGCATTGTCTCAGGGATATTCTCGCCCTGTAAAACTTTGAAATCAATATTTTCATGCGCGCTGAACAGAGTTACCGATTCACCTATCAGTTTGTTTATACGGGAAAGTTCAGGTTTCTTTTCGGGCATCCTTGCGAAGGTGCTGAACTCACTTACAAGTTTCAGGAGGGAGCTCACCTCGTTTATTATTGTTTCAGATCCGGCCTTTACCGCTTCATCCCTGTTGGAGTTCCCCTCAACTGTAAGTTTCCTCATCCTTTCGGCAGCGAGGCGAATAGGCGTCAGAGGATTTTTTATTTCATGAACAAGTTTCCTGGCCATCTCGTTCCATGCTTCAAGCCTCTGCTTCTGAAACATGATCTTTCTTTTTTCATCAAGCTGCCTGGCCATCCTGTTAAAGGAATCAACAAGTACGCCCAGTTCATCATCGCTCCTTTTCTCCAGTTTCTGCACATAATTCCCCTGCGCAATCTCTCTCGATGCGGCGGAGAGATCGAGTACGGGCTTTGTTATGTTTCCTGACATATACAGGCTTATGAGGTACGCTATGCCGATAATAAAAATTGAAAGGAACATGAGGAAAGGCCCTGCCCCGCTTTCAAAATAATTCTTCCTGTTTTCAATATCCCTGTATTCGTTCCTCGCGTCGACAAACAACGACTCAAGTGATTTTATACGCGATGGAATGTCCTTCCATAAAATTACAGTAAACATACCAGTCCGCATAGCGCCCGAGATAAGGTCGTGCCCCCTTACCTGCAGCCTGTCGACCCTGACATCATTCCCCGGAACATTCCTGTAAAATGCGACAAGATCTGTCATCGTGGAGGATTCCAGAGCGGACTGGTTACCGATTGTTTTTCCATTACCGGATTTATCAATAATGAAGGCAACACTTAACTCCTTTTTCCCGTAAGCCTCGGCGCCCCTTTTTAATGAATTCTCATTAATAACAAAATTGCGGTCAGCCATGAACCCCCTGATTGTCTCAAGCTCAAGCCTGATCTCCTCGCCAAGACTGACATAATAGTCAGACGAAAATGCCACTGACCTGTCCAGGGCCATCATAGTTTTATGGCTGAACATTTTTGACAGAGAGCTGTTGAAATAATTACTGGAGATAATGACAATTGGAAGGGCAGAAAGCACCGCTATGAAAACAAAGGCCATGGTCATCTTTTTTTTTATGCTCTGCCTTATATCGACAGATTCAATATTGATGTTTCTTCTGAAGGATATAACTATAAAATATATTCCTGCAATGACCGGGATTGTCATGAGCGTGGTAATGAAAAAATTCTCGTCGATGAGCCCGGCGTCAAGCCTGCCGGGAAAAAGCCCTATTACAAGAATCGAGGTAAATATAATTATACCGGACAGGAAAACAATGTCCTGAAGTGAATTACTGGTCAGCTTTTTCTTTTCCACCTGAACGGGACCCGCTATTAATCATCCAGGATTATATCCTGAAATCATTCTCTATAAGCCTGATTATATAATTAACCAGTTCCCCCTCCCCCTCTCCGTCAGCCCTGATAATAAGCTTTGAACCTGAAATAATTGCCAGTCCAAGAACTGACATTATCGATTTACCGTCTGCCTCTACGTTATCTTTTACAAGAGTGATGTCACAGGGATACTTCATGGCCTCCCTGACGATCATCATTGCTGGCCTCGCGTGAATCCCGGCGTCGCTGTTTACAATGACCTCCCTCTCAACCATTGTTTCCCCCTCCGGAAATGATCCATTTCTTTATTCTCTCATCAAGTTCCCTGGCTGAATTGATACCGGTTTTCTTAAGCCTCTGGTTAAGCGCGGCGGTTTCAATAATTACCGGAATATTGCGCCCCGGCCTTACGGGAACAGTTATAATCGGCACGTCTATGTCCAGTATCGTAAATTTATCTTCATCAAGTCCAAGTCTGTCATACTCCTTGTTTGAATCCCACTCTTCAAGAAGTGTGACCATTTCAATTCGTTTCCTGTTTCTGATGGACCTTATCCCGAAAATCTCCCTCACGTTAATAATCCCCAGCCCCCTTATCTCAAGGTGGTGCTTGAGCAGCTCTGAACTGGCACCCATGAGCAGTGACTCGTCGATCTTCTTGACCACAACCATGTCATCTGCAACAAGCCTGTGTCCCCTTTCAATAAGCTCAAGGGCTGTCTCGCTCTTCCCTACACCGCTTTTACCTGTCAGCAGCACGCCCACGCCAAAAACATCCACAAGCGTTGCATGGAGAGTAACAGTCTCTGAGAACATCTCGTCAATGATATGAACAAAAAGTGTTATAAACCTTGTGGTACCCTTCTTGCTGATAAAAACCGGTATGTTCCTTTTATCGGCATATTCAAGAAACAGGTTATCGGGGATATATTCATGCGTGAATATACAGCAGAGCACGTCATAACAGAAAAACTCTTCATATATCTTCAGCCTCGCCTCATCTGAAAGCTGGGCCAGGAAAGCAGTTTCTCCCTGCCCGAAAATCTGGATACGGTCGAATGCAAAATGGTCAAAAAAACCTGCAAGGGCAAGCCCCGGCCTGTTGGTTTCGCCGTACTTAATCTCCTTATCAAGGCCCCCTTCACCTGCAAGAAGCCTCATTTGCAGGTCAATACGCCCCTTCCCTTCAATAAATTGTCTGACTGTAAGATTTGCCATGGAAGGTATTATTATTATATATGCCTTTTCTTGCCAGCAAAAAATATGGAACATACATTAAAAAATCATGACACGAAGTATCATGATTTTTAAACATGGGAAAAAAGAGAGAAGTGCCCCTGATCCAGAAACTCTAATCCGACAAATTAAACACCTGCCACTTTTCATGCCTCAGTCAGGCCTTGCAGCAGCAGAACAACACCCGGTTTCCCGGAAAAAATACCCGCAAAAAAAGGGATCAGAAACGATCCCTTTTTTGTGGCAGATGCGGCTACAAACCTAAAAAGCCGGTACCATTACTTCGTATTTCTTCCCGCTTTTTGACAGGATGTTAAAATACCTGGTATCTGTATTGAAAAAAGCCATATAATCCGCACCTGACTTATTAAATTTATCGAATGCCTCATCGAGAGTGAGTTTCACTACCTTACACTCCTGCCCCTTGATAAAATTAATCTTAGGGTTTACCGGCGACTCGTCAATAATCTCCAGATCGTACTCTACGAAACTGTCATAGACTGAATCATGGTTTTTAAAATGCTCAAATGGGATTTCGGCCATTTTGTAGGCAGTCCCGTCCCTGTAAATCACAGCGTAATTTTTATTGGCAAAATCAACATCACTGTTTATTTCCGTCAAACCTCTCTTAAAAAGGATATAATCGCGCCTGTTGAGTTTCATCTGCAGAAATGCCTCGACTTTATCTATAGGTTTGTTGCTTACCTGGCTGAGAAGTGCTTCCTGACCTTTGTCGCTTACGATGTCAAACGAGATTTCCTCTCCGATACCATGGCCCTTGCGGTCCTGTATCCTTGCCTTGTATCTTGAAATCTGCGCCTCCATCTTGTCACCAAGAAGATCGATTGCAGAATACAGGTCTGCGGCCTTCTCCCTTGCGTGGAACTGAACAGCGTCCCCGTTAATTACAAGCTCTGCCGCATGATCCAGCTTCTCAACATACAGGATAAGGTGAGTATCAATGAGCTGCTGGAAGTACTTCTCGAGCTTTGAAATCTTCTTCTCAGCATAATCCCTGAGTGCGTCTGATACATCAATGTGTCTTCCCGTAATTTTAATTTTCATAAGCACCTCTATGATTTGATCATGTTAATTTTTTTTCTCATACTGGAAGAGGGAATATTAAGCATATCCCTGTACTTCACAATAGTCCTGCGTGCAACAGCAACACCTTTCTCTTTCAGAATCGCCACAAGCTCCTCATCATTATAAGGGTGATCAGGATTCTCGGACTGGATAATATCCAGCAGCAGCCCCCTGACCCTGTCAGAAGAGTTATTACCGTTTTCGCTCTGCTGTGCGGTTTTAATTTTTGAAACAAAGAAATACTTCAGTTCAAAAACGCCCCATGGCGTCTGGACATATTTTCCCGTTGATACGCGGCTCACAGTGGATTCGTGAACACCGGTCTCGCCGGCAATGTCATGGTGAGTAAGGTATTTAAGATGGCCCGGCCCTTTTTCGAGGAACTCCCTCTGCCTTGCCATGATAGATACGGCAACTTTCAGAATTGTTTCCCTCCTTGTGGAAATGTTCTTAATAAAATATTTTGCTGACTGAAACTTTGCGTTCAGGTAATCCTGCTGGTCCTTCATTGAGTCTTTGCGTTCAAGCAGGCCCTGATAGTACCGGCTTATACGTATACCCGGCAGCCAGTCATCATTTAATGTTACGACAATCTCCCCGTCTATAAGTTTCACATCGATATCTGGTATAATATATTTTATCTCTCTTGATGCGAAAGAGCTGCCGGGGTGCGGATTCAGGTTCTGCATCAGCCTGCTTTTTTCAACGATTACATTAACATGCTGGCCGGTGATCCTGGCAATGTTTGAGTAATCAAGTTTTTCAATGTCATGAAAATGGTTTTCAATCATGTTGTGAAGGATTTTCTCGTCAGGATAATAATAGAGGGCCTGAACAAGCAGGCTCTCCTTTACATCCTCAACCGCGCAGCCTGCAGGATCAAATTCCCTGATTGATTTAATTATTCTCTCTGCATCGGAAAAACGGAGCGTCTCCCTCCATCCGGAAGGCAGGAAACCATTTTCATCAAGGAGAGTTATTACCTCTTCATACTGAGTAAAATCATCCTCGTCAGCAGCAGACATCCTTGCCTGCCACAGAAGGTGCTCTTTAAGGCTCTCGGTGGTTGAAACAGCATTTTCAATGAAAGACCTGTTTCTGTCATAATCCCCCCCCTCTGCTGACCTCAGCGTATCGGGATTGATATATATCTCCTCCTCCATGGAACCTGATGCTTCATCATCGTTACCGCTGAGCTTCCTGCTGATCCCATCTTCAAGGGTATCAACCTCTATTGTTTCTTCTATTTCTTCAAGGAAAGGGTTGTCGAGGAATTCGTTGTTAATTAATTCTGCAAGTTCAACGGTTGATAGTTGAAGCATTTCAATTGACTGCCTCAACGATTGAGTCATTATTATTGTACGGGATTGCCGAATCCCTGTATTTAAACCGCTTTTCATTCACCAACCTTTCAAACATCAACCGTATTATATAAGTTAAATAGTTTTCGTACAAATGTCAAACTAAAGACGCAAAAAGCCCGGACTTTAATCCGGGCTTTTATAATACGAGTCTGCCTGCTCTAATCAGTATCCATCCTCGTAATCCCTGACACCGAATAGAGATATACGGAGCCCCACTATAGCCTGTAAACCGTAAATCGATTCGTCCTGAAATTTATTCTGGAATACTGAATACTGGTACCCCACCTCCATGTATAGTGATACGTACTGAGTCATATTAAAATGCGGCCCGGTCCATACTGCGAAGCCGACACCCATGTCGTCACTATCTATTGTGTCATTATCCGTTGATTCCCTGTAGGAGAAGGAAGCCTCTGACATCCCCCCGAGTATTGAGGTATTCCATGTGAGCTGGTATTTTTCAAAGAAAGGAATTACAGGGATAAAATCAACACCCGCAAAAACAGTGAAAAGTTCATACTGTTTTTCATCAGGGAGATTAACATTATCAGTCCTGGAGGAGGAGAGGACCCTTGCTGCAAAATTAAGGTTATCGGTAATCCCGAAACCGAAACCCCCGCCATACCCTAACTGTGATTTAAAATCACCCGCATCAACATAGGCACCGATGCCATCAACATAAAAAGCAGCATGCGAAGCAGCAGCAGTAAAAAATATAATGGATAGCACAAAAAATATCTTCTTCAAGGTAATACTCCTTTACTAAATTTGCGCAACAGCACCAATCTTCACAACCTTCAGACATTTGTTAATACAAACACTTCAGGTTATAATCAGGCAGAAAAACCTGACAGGGCCATTGCTGATATTATATATATTAAATCGGTATGAAGTCAAGTAAAATTGAACCAAAGAACCTTCTGTTAATCAGACAAAATACCGCCTGATCCTGTCATTGAGTTCAACTGACCTGCCGGTTTTTATATCGACAAGAACAAATGTCACGACAGCGTCAACAACCGGGGCCATGTCCTCTTTTTTAAATATCTTCTGCGACATCGTAACACTCTTGGTGCCGGTTTTCAGAATACCCGTCTGTATCAGAAGAGTATCCCCGGCAGTTGCAGATGAAAGATAGCTGATATTTATATTCACCAGCACCAGGGCATAACCTTTAGCCAGCAGAGTCCTGACATCGTCTATTGCCTCAAGGGCTGCCCATCTTCCCTCCTCCAGGAATTCAAGATACCGGGCATTGTTCACATGTGAATAAATATCCAGGTGGTAGCCCCTTACTTTAATTTCAATGTCACTTTTCACAGCAAACCTCTTCCAGTCACAGTATAAATCCTTCAATGGGATTTCCAGCAGACTTGAAGACAAATATACATATTCCATTTTTATTTACAATAATTATACCATAAATCCATGCTCTCCACTGCGTGAAAGCTCCTGAAAAACACGTAAATGGATTATACCTGAGACTGCCGGGATCAAAAAATATTTCTTTACACATCATGTATATGTAATAAAAATGCATCACGACCGGTGTACATGGCAGGATTTTGCAAAAAAAGATTATTAACACGGAAGATTATATGAAAAAAATACTGTTTTATATACTTTTAGTATCATCTCTTTCAATTATTTCATGCAGCGACAGTTCAGGCGACAGCGACGAAACCGAATATATAATTTCTGATTTTAGCGCGGTAACACAGTATAACAAAGAATTTACCCTTGGTAGCGTATCATGTTCATCAGGTACTGCCTGCCAGGCTATTATTTTTCACGGGAAGGTAAGCGATATAAATTATGTAGGAATCGCTGTCAAGAACACATCACCATCGTACAGCCTGAAAATATACTGGCATGCTAAATCAGTTCCTGTTGGAACCGGGCTCACACTGTCAGGATGCACGATTAAGGAGAACGGGACAACGCTTGAAGATGTTGACGTTACAGCAGATATCGCTAACAACGGAAACAACACCTACACAATAACATTTCCATCGGGAATATCCGGCACAAGCATTGTAAGCACAAACAAGATTACAGCCAGGTACTATGACTGATACCGGCTATTTTATGTTCCTGATATAGTTCGTTATACCTTCAACATCAGTTATCATCCTCGCTGCGCCGAGCTTGATCGCCTCCTTGGGCATCCCGAACACAATGCACGACTCCTCATTCTGCGCCAGGGTAAAGGCCCCGGCCTCTTTCATCTCAAGAAGTCCGGCTGCACCGTCATTTCCCATGCCGGTGCAGATTATTCCCACTGCCGAATCAGCAGCGTACTGGCTCACAGAACGAAACAAAACATCCACTGAAGGTTTATGCCTGTTGACCGGCGGGCCGTCATTTATTTCCACCCAGTAACCGTTGCGGTCAGACTTTAGGAGCATATGCTTTCCGCCAGGGGCGATGAGAGCGATATCCGTAAGCACCCTGTCGCCGTTTTTCGCCTCCTTTACAAGAAGCCTGGATTTAGTATTCACCCTGTTTGCAAATGCCTCGGTAAATTTTTCAGGCATATGCTGTGTTATCACAATTCCGGGTGTACCTTCCGGAAGGTTCGTCAGTATCTGGTCGATAACCTCGGTCCCTCCGGTTGATGCCCCGATTGCCACTACTTTTTCACTTGGTTTATTCCTGTTGATCCTGTCAGACTTGGAGAGTATAACATCGGCTGAATATTTCTCTTCGACCTCAAGTTTTGCCGAAGACCTTTTTTTCAGCACAAGGTTCGCCCTGCCTGCGGAGATGATCTTTTCTGACAGGTCCCTGACAAATGCAGCAGAGGAATCGGTGCTGCTGAAATCAGGTTTCCCTATGACATCCACCGCCCCGAGCTCCAGCGCCCTGACAGCGGTTGATGTCCCTCTGGCAGTAAGCGAGCTGACCATGATTACAGGCAGAGGACTAGCAATCATCAGTTTCTGGAGAAAAGTCAGTCCATCTATTCCCGGCATCTCAATATCCAGCGTGATTATATCCGGGTGCAGGGTGTTGATTTTTTTCGCAGCAATGGCAGCATCAAGCGCAGTACCTACCACTTCGATATCTCTTGACTCCGCAAGGCTCTCGCTCAGGAATTTCCTCATTAGGGCAGAATCATCGATTACCAGAACTTTCACTCGCTTATTAACCATAGGAACCTCTTTAATTATTCATGCCAGGAGCAGTTCATCTCTCTGCATGACAAGATTGCTGACTTCACCGCTTTTTATCTTTCTTAAATAGACCCGCCCGGTGCTGACATCAAAAATTATTTTCCTTGTATAGTCAGAGCCCACATCCATGCCCACAATGGGGATGTCCTCCATCTCCATCATGAGCCTTGCGACCCTGACGTTATCCGCGGGTATCATGCTTTTCCTGTCTATTGAAGCCAGGCTCTTTATTACACTCCCGCCGCCAAAGATCCTGGCAGTTATATTTTTTTTTACAGCCCCTTTGTTCATCATTTCGCGCAGCATGTTGTTAATTGATGCGATCCCGTATTTTGAATGGTCCTCGCCCGGTACTTCACTTTTAGTCATGCGCCCGGGAAGCATGTAGTGATTCATCCCCCCGATCTTTTTAATTTCATCATGCAGGCACACAGCCACGCATGAGCCGAGCAGTGTCCCGATTAGCTCATCCTCGGTTGAAACATAAATCTCACCCGGATGAATAATATTCAGCTTTTTCCCGAGCTGATCCCTGAACCTTACATACATCTCTTAAACAACCTTTGTGTAAATAGTCCTTCCGGCAAGCCTGAACCTGTCGGTAATGCTTGTGATATTTTCAGAATGCCCTATAAGGAGATAACCATCATCTTTAAGATAGTTATAAAAATTAGCAAAAAGTTTTTTCTGCATATCGCGGTCAAAATATATTATCACGTTCCTGCAGAATATGATATCAAACTGTTTTTTCATAGGATAGGAATCCTGCAGGAGGTTCAGCCTCCTGAAGTAGACAGTCTTCCTCACGAAATCCCTGATTTCATAATTGGGATTTTCCCCGCCATCGGATGTAAAATATGTTTTTATTATACGTTCATCTACAGTGGCAAGTCGCTCTTCGGAATACACCCCATTGATACCCTTCTGCAGAACCTGGGTATCAATGTCTGTGGCGAGAATCAGTAGCTCCGGCATCTCCCTTTTGCCATAATAGTCCATAACAGTCATGGAGATTGTATAGGGTTCCTCACCGGTCGAACACCCGGCACTCCAGATCCTTAACTCTCTCTGTTTCTTTGCATCTATGTGGGGAAGAATTACACTCTTCATGTATTCAAAGTGGTCATTCTCGCGAAAAAAATCCGTCTTGTTTGTAGTTATTGCATTGATAAAATTGATTTTCTCAACATCAAAGTTATCCATAAGATAGCTGTGGTAATCGGAAAAATTATCCAGTTTGAGCTCGCGGAGCCTCTTCATCAGGCGGGATTGTACCAGAATTTTTTTTACATCATTCAGCTTTATCCCTGCCTCCTGATAGATCAGGTCCCTGAACTTGAAAAAATCCTCATCGCTTAAATTAAAATCCTTTATCATACCCTGCCTAATCAAAAAGAACTATCTTTCCTGCCCTTTCCCTGTTAACGAACTCGTACTGTACATATTCCTTCTCAAGTTCAACGAACTCCGAATAGTCGCCGTTATTCTGAAGCAGTTTCCTGTAAACAGTGCCGTCAAGCGGATAAAAGTAGAGCTTGCGACGGAGATTTCCGCCGATGTCCATCTTCTCGATCGGAATTTTCTCGAACTCGAAATATTCCTTCACAAAACGGATGTTATTTTCAGGAAGGGATATCCCCTCAAGCCTTGAATTTTCGGTATAGCCGGCGCCGAAAATTTTTGCCCTCATGGAATGCCTGTCAGCGCCGAGCTTCACCATGTCAGCCATAAGGTATTCCATGTTTACAACGCCTATCCTGGAAATATTATCAGAAACAATTCCCTGTGTGCCGATTGTTCCAGGCACCACGAAGTTAATCATGCCGCCAAGGCGTGCAGCATAGTCGAAGAGGCAGACAACAAGGCACGTGCCGACGATGGTTCCGATAAAACAATCATCGCGTGAAGCGTAGTGATCGCCGGGATATAAAAGATAGAGAGTTTTTCCTGACCTGTCACCCTGGCTCATGAGCATGATGATGCCTCATGACTCCTGAAGGTTTTCGTTATTAAGAAAAGTCTCGACATCAAGGAGAATGACAAGGCTTTCACCGATCCTGCCAACCCCCTCCATGGAGTTTTTTTCGACCTTGCCCGAATAGCTGATATTTTTCTGAATAGAGGATAAGGGGATGCTGACTACATCTGATACAGAATCCACTATCATGCCGATGAGCCTGCCCTTTACCTCAACTATTAATATAACTGTAAACGAATCATATTCCTTTTCAGGAAGATTGAATTTCTTCCTCATATCTATAACAGGTATTACTGCTCCACGCAGGTTAATCACTCCCTTAATAAATGAAAGGGCCTTGGGAACCTGTGTTATTTCGGACATTTCGTTTATCGACTGGACCTTTATGACGGATATGCCGTAGGTCTCGCCACCCACCAGAAAGGTAACATACTGCTGCTGCTCCTCGCTCTCACGGTCAATGCCGTATTCCCTGTTTTTTTTCTGTTCCATATTATTTTACAAACCTTTTAACTACATTGACCAGGTCTTCAGCCTGGAACGGCTTGATGATCCATCCCGATGCCCCTGCCTCTTTGCCTTTCTGGATCGTATCCTTCTCAGCCTCGGTTGTCAGAACAACCACAGGTGTGAACCTGTCGCTTTTCCTGAACTCGCGTATAAAATCGATACCGTTCAAAACAGGCATGTTAATATCGCTGATGCAAAGAGCCACCTCTTCACCGCTCTCCTTTATTCGGGCGATGATATCCAGTGCGTCCTGGCCGTTTTCTGCCTGTTTAACCGGAATCCCGACCTGTTTGAGAGCCATCTCGACGCTCACCCTTATTGTCGGTGAATCGTCGATAACCATAATATACTTACCCATTAGTCCCCCCCTGGTCTTTTTCCCCACCGAGCCCTGCCAGTGTGAGAATTTTATTCAATGACGCCGGAACATTGACAAGATGCAAATCCTTGCCAATCTCCTTAGCCTTTACAGTTGCCGAAAGAATTACCTGCGCAGCGGCAGCATCAATAGACAGAACATCTTTCATGTCGATTTCTACATGACCGGAATTGATCAGTTCGTCCTTAACTCCGGCATAAAGAGTTTTTATGTTTTTAATATTCACATCACCTTCAAGTCTCATAAGTCCCCCGGTTAATGCAGTTTAATCTCTTCAACAAGGCCATGGATATCAATAATGAGCGCCACCCTTCCATCTCCCAGGATCGTTGCCCCGGATATTGCCCTGCTCGAAGATATGAAGGTGTCAATGCTTTTTATTACTATCTGCTGCTGGCCGATGAGGTCATCAATCATGATGCCCACCCTTTCGCCGTCGGATTCTACAATGACGATCAGGGCTTCCCAGGGGGTATCAAACTGGGCCTCTATGCCGAAAACCTTTGCTATGCGGATGAGTGAAATATATTCACCCCTCACGAGTATGACCTCTCCCTTGCCCTCAACTGTGCGGTAATCCTGCTGCTTGATCTGGATAGTCTCAATGACCGAAAGCAGCGGGACTATGAGGATTGATTTGCCCACACCTACGAGCATCCCTTCTATAATTGCAAGGGTGAGCGGAAGTTTGATCCTTATAAGAGTCCCCTCGCCCTCTTTTGTCTTGATCTCCACTGAGCCGCGCAGGTCCTCTATATTGGTCTTTACAACATCCATCCCCACACCGCGGCCTGAAAGGTCGCCAACCTGCTCGTTGGTAGAAAACCCCGGCTGAAAGATCAGGCCAATAATTTTCTCCCTGGATATTTCTTCATCTACTGTTATAAGACCCATGGCCAGCGCCTTTTTCCTGACCTTCTCGGCATCTATGCCCTTGCCGTCATCAATGATATCGATGTAGACATTCCCCTCCTGGTGGTAGGCCTTGAGGGTTATGGTGCCATGGGCTGTTTTTCCGTGCGCCACCCTGACGCTCTCCTCTTCAATTCCATGGTCAATGGAATTGCGTATCATATGCTTAAGCGGGTCGCCGATTCTTTCAATAACCGTCTTGTCAAGCTCTGTGTCACCGCCCTCGATCTTGAGCCTTATGTCCTTGCTCATGGCATGGGCCTGGTCCCTGACGAAACGCTTGAACTGCTCAAAGGTCGGCCCTATGGGGACCATCCTTATTGACATGATCTGCTCCTGGAATTCCCGCGTCACACGGTCAAGGCCATAGAGTGAATTCTTAAGTTTGAATCCCTTCTCTTCATCCATTTCGTCCGCAAGTCTGTGTAGCGAAGCCTGTCCTATTACTATTTCACCAAGAAGGTTCATCAGGTTGTCCAGCTTGTTGGAATCAACCCTCACAGTGCTTATCTCTATCTTCTTCTTGATCCTGTCCTGTTCCTGTAGAGCCTCATCGACCTGTTTCGGTGAAGCAAGCCCCTTCTGGATAATGATATCACCAAGTTTATAATTCTTGCCGCCCTGTATCTTGATCAGCTCTTCAAGGTCATTATCATTTATGATACCCTTTTCAATCAGTATTTCACCAAGCTTCTTCTCAGTAAGGTATGACTTCTCAGTTGCCTCGGTGTACTGGTCTGTGACATTCTCGATTTCAATAGGATTATCATCTATTACAAAGAGGAATACATCGCGTATCTTCATCTCGTCGCTGGTTGTTTTAAGGATTACCTCCCATGCCAGGAAACATTTCTCGGGATCAAGAAGATAAAAGTCGGGTATCTGCTTCAATAAAATATTGTTAAAAACTATCTCGCCAAGGTTACTCAGGTCCTCCATTATCATCAGGGGGTCTATGCCATTAAAAAAAATATTCTCCCTGAAGTTGGCGCTTATCCTGAAATACTTCTCGTTGTTTCCTATACTCTTGAAAGCACCGACCTTGTTCAGGAAATCGCCGCTGCTTTCTCCCGGAACCCCCACATTCCCGGTGTACCTGTTGATGCGATCTATGATAGATTTTTTCTTCTCAGCCGATGACTCACTATCAACTACAGTAAAAAGCTCGGACTTGATCCAGTCGATACTCGCGAGAAGGATATCAATAATATCGCTGTTAACCTCAACCTCACCTGAACGCACCATGTCAAAAAGTGACTCGCAGTTGTGTGTGAATTCATAAACATTTTTGAATCCCGCGATTCCGGAACTTCCCTTCAGTGTATGGAAATACCTGAATATCCTGTTTATTATATCCTGGTCATCATTGTTTTCTTCCAGCGTGACAATATCAGACTCCAGATTGCCTATAATCTCCCTGGATTCATTCATAAATACTTCGGTAAGAACAGCATCATTCATTGTCACTCTCCTGAATAGAAAGTTATTTATATCAGCACTGTAAAGCTGACCAGGTTACTATGCCTCACTTAAACAGTTTCATGCACCTGATCCCCGGTTTGAGTTTTTCGGTACATATTGTCCAGCAGCCGGATGCAGTCATTTCATGTAAAACCTTACAGGCAATGACCGCCGAAATTTAATCCATCATCGTCTCAACAATTAATTATGATACTGGTG
>CAYTSF010000028.1:0-28026 GCA_964440335.1 uncultured Leptospirales bacterium | reverse complement strand
TTGCGAGAAACAGAAAAACCCTTTTAAGCATTTGTCTTCTCCAGAACTTTTATATATTACAATCTTACGCAAATATCTCAAAGCATTCTAATTAGTAATTATATCGGCATTTTGTTACAATAACTGTTTATACATGCCCCGTGCGCAATCTACTTTTTGAGGTCGCCAGACCTGTCTGAATCGATCTGGTAAAGCTTCAATATGCGCGAATTGAATTTCTGCGCTGAATCCCTCTTTAATACAATTTTCACGCCGTTATCGTCTTCGATAATATCGTAGGCTTCCCTGTTTTCTTCAAAGGCCTTAACCAGGTCTTTCATGTCGGAAATACTGCGTCCATTTACTTTAACGATGACCAGGTTCTCATAGTCGTGGTACCCCTGGTTGATCTCGTCTGCCAGCACCTTGGTAAGGAGTATGACCTGCCTGCGGCTGTCTGTGCGTATATCGTTCTGGTATATGCTGATCAGCTTTGTGGGCGCGCTGAAGTACCATTGCCTCCCCCATTCAAAGAGAAAATTTTTTGTAAATGGCTCAAACACCAGTCCGCCATAGATGTAGTATGTAGGATGGACATCGTACTGTTCATAGGGCACGAGCCTTGATGTGTTCATCTGAACGGTGAGCTTCACCTTCACCTCTTTCACTTCATTGTTGCGCAGGATTTTCAGGGGAAGGGTATCGTTGATGTATTTCTTCTGGATCAGGTATGCAAAGGTTGTCCGTTCATTTTTCCTGAATTCAACTGTACCGTCGTTCGATACGGGGACGCCGTCTATGGAGAGGATAACGTCGTTCACCTCAAGTATGTTCCGTGCAGGTGAATCGACCAGTATCCTTGTGACCATGACACCGGTGTGTTCCTTCTTCATTCCGAACTTTTCACGAAGCGCCGGGTTCTCCATGTCCTGGGTCATGATGCCGAGTTCAGGGAACCCGTCGTATTTACCATCCTTGATATCGGTGAGAAAATGTTTTATTATGGGAGATGGAACCATGTACCCTATGTTCTCTCCCATAGACGATGCCTGGAAGGCGACTCCTGCGATCATGTCGTTAAGGATCACGGGGCCTCCGCTGTTTCCTGGGTTTATGGCCGCGTCTATCTGGCATGTAAGAAGGTTGGCGCTGCTGTGGGCGTAGTTACGCTGTTCAATCCTCGATACAACCCCCTCTGTGATGCTCATTTCGTCTCCGCCGGTCGGAAAGCCGTATACGGCAACCTTGTCGCGCACCTGGGGAAGTTCGCCGATTTTTATTGCCGCGGAATTTTTGAAGAAGTCCGGATTATCGACCGTGAGTATGGCAAGGTCGCTTTCGTGCGAAACAGCAAGTATACGCGCGATATACTTGTCAGCCTCGCCTGCCTTTTTTACCTGGATAAAAGTGCTGTTGCTGATGACATGGGCGTTTGTGAGTATCCTGTTCCCCTCGATGATACAGCCCGAACCGGTGCTCTTGCTCTGACCCGCCATCTGCCATGGATTGTCGTAGCTGTATGTGCTTGATACAATGTATATCTTTACAACGGAGTTTGAAATGAGGCTCTCGGCAGGGAGAATGCTCACTGTGAAGATGAAGGCTGCAAGCATTAATAGTTTGGATATATGTTTCACGAAAATCTCCTTTTTGAGTGATATCATGCAGCAGGAAGCCCTGTGCACGATTGTATGAACCGGTTCATTATATCAGCAGGGCCACCTGATAACAATAATTTTTTAAAAGTTCTTTACAATAAAGTGTTTTTTGCAAAAGAGAGTTATACAGGCGATACGGATTATTTCACCGGTTGTTATTTATCGGAAAAATAACCGGAAGTTTATTAAAGCCTATATTAAATACTTTATATTAAGGGACATCGTCACTGATATGTTATATGCCTCAATAGCGCTCAGCGCTCTAATCTGGCTGTACCTGATCTACAGGTATGACAAGTATGAACCGGAACCGGTTCTTGTCCTCCTTGCGGTGGGGATTCTGGGCGGTATTATCAGTTCCATCCCTGCCGCGTTATTTAACGGGATTGCCGGATACTTGACGGGCGCCGAGCGTATGCTCGACAGCGGGATAACAGGTTCGGCTGTAGTTCCCCAGTATTTCAGGTTTGCAATGTTTGTGGGTTTTAACGAGGAGTTCTGGAAAGCGGCGGCTACGGTTTTGCTGGTAAAGAAGCTGAAGGATTTCAATGAACCGATAGATGGCCTTATATATTCAATGTCAGTGGCTCTTGGTTTTGCAGCCCTGGAAAACATAGAGTATACAATGGCCGGAGGAATGTTCAACCTGGTACTCAGGTCGCTGACTGCTGTTCCCATGCATATCGGCCTTGCTGCCATATGGGGGGCTGGCATATCAAGGGCAAAATACCTGAAGGGGGGGAGATATTTTTCCACCCTTGTACCATATGTGGTCACCGCCGCCCTTGTACACGCACTGTATAATTTTATACAGTTTGTGATGCCCCCCAACATATACCTGCTGCCGGTGGCCATGGTCTTTGCCCTGGTGCTTACAGCCTCCGCTGCGCGAAGGCTTAAAAAGTACCAGAGACTCAGCCCTTTCAGGTAAGGGTTGCATTACCGCATTGCAGTAATATCTAGTTAATTCCGGAGTGAGGGATGCAGGAAAGCCAGTCAGAATCAGAGACGCATAGTGTTTTAACGGGAATTGCGGATTTTTTTAAACGCCAGTACACAGGCTCAGATATTTACAGGTACCTGTCGCATATTTTTATTTCGGTGCTGCTTGGAATCATGGCAGGCATGGGAGCGGTACTCTTTCATTACCTTCTGGAAAAAATGAGGTTTTTCTTCGAACCCCACAGGTTTAAAACCATACTGGGTGTGCCCGACTATTATGTAATTATTATCCCTGTCATAGGGGGTATCGCCGCAGCAACGATGACCGCGCTCTTTCCGCTAGTTGCCAGGGAGAAAGGGGTAATCAGCGTTATCAAGGCAGTGCTGCTGAAGAACGGTTTTATTCCGCTTAAAGAGACAGTATTTCACCTGTTAGCGCCCATAGTCTCAATAGGTACAGGCGCTCCCCTGGGCCCTGAAGGCCCGGCAGCAAAGATCGGCGCAGGTATCGGCTCATATCTTTCACAGTTGCTGCGCCTGAATAAAAATGACATGGTCATGTACACCGCTGCAGGAGGAGGCGCCGCAATTGCTGCCGCATTCAACGCGCCGATTGCAGGAGTATTTTTCGGCATAGAGGTCATCCTGCTGAACGACCTGAAAAACAGGGCGCTCAGCGCGCTCATTATTGCTTCGGTTGTTGCAGACATTGTATCGCGCGCCTTTCTCGGCGATGTGAAAATATTCAGGATTCCTGCATATACCACGGGCGATTTCTCATCGTATTTTTTCTTCATGGGGCTTGGCCTTCTCTGCGGACTGCTGTCGCTTTTTTATTTCTTCCTCACTGACAGGTTCATCTACCTCTTTAATGAAAAAATGAAAAATGTTAATCCCTACTTCAAGCTGATTCCGGTTACAGTGGTATTCGGATTTATCCTGCTGAAGTACTACACGCTCTTTGGTATTGGCTACGGCACCATTGACAGCCTCATACACGGTTCATTTTCAAGGGCGGATGTTTTTATTCTACTGGCGCTGAAGGTTGTTCTGGTTGCGCTTTTTATCAAGGCCGGGGCGTACGGCGGTACTTTCGCGCCCGGCCTCGTAATGGGCGCACTGCTCGGTTACGCGTTCTCTGACACGATGAACCTGTTTTTTCACGCAGGCCTTGACCCGGTTGCCTTTGCCCTTGCCGGAATGGGTGGAGTTCTGGCCGGGATCAATTCCATCCCCCTTACCGCCATACTCCTGGTATTTGAAGTTACAAATGACTACAAGTTTATCCTGCCGCTCATGCTTGTGTCAGTTTTATCGCACCTTGTAATCCTGTACAGAAGGAAGATGAGTATATACACGAAAAAGCTCATGGACGAAAACATCGACGTGAGCAAACGCGCCGAATTTGATATCCTGAGCCGCATTGAAGCAGGCTCCATACTTAAAACAGACATGGACGTGGTGAACTACAGGATGCCCTTCAGGGAGCTGCTGGGAGTTATCCTGAACGCCAGGTACGGCGATGTCTTTGTAGTTGATGAGACCAACAGGTTTATGGGAATCATCACCCTGAAGAATGTGCGGCAGGCGCTCCTGGACAATGACCTTGCCAGCCTGTTCATTGCAAATGACCTGGTGATGGATGTGCCTGCTGTTGGCCCGGACGAACCGCTCTCAGTCGCAATTGAAAGAGTGCAGGAGCTTGATATAGAAAACATACCGGTTGTTATCCCGGGCAAAAACGATTTTCTTGTCGGCATTATTACCCGTAAGGACATGATAGATACCTACAACAGGATCATCGACAATATTGACAGCAGCGAATACCTCACGGGCTCTTCAAAAAAGGATACCGGCGGGTTGATATAAAAAATTATTACTGAAAAATTATTGATTAATAAACAGCATTGTTCTCAATTCATTCCGAGGTTACTAAAATGAAATTCAAAAAATTTATTATTATTCTGCTTATTATTGCTGCCGGTGATTCCCTTTTTTCAGCGGGAAAGGGCCTTAATCTCAAGGTTTTTCCCTCTGATTATACGCTGTCAATAGATGGTGAAGCGGTGAAGCTCCAGAAGGTTTCGCAGTACATAAAAAAAGTTACTGTTACAGAGGGGGAGCATGAGTTCGTGTTCCAGAGCGATGGATACAAAGAGAAGAGGATGAGGATCAATATTCTCGGCAAGACAAAAGAGCTTGAGGTAAAACTGGAGAAGAAGGATTCCATGCTTGAACAGATGGCAGAGCTTAGTACAGGGATGCACCCCAAGTCCGTTGAGTTTACTCCTGACGGGAAGTACATGGCCGCAGCACTGCTTGAGGGGAACGGGGTGGATATATTTTCTACCAGTGATTTCAGGAAAGTAAAAACCGTTGAATTCCCCGAAGAATACGCTAAGAAGAAAAATTTTGTTGAGATAATATTTCTGCCTGAACGCAACGAAATGTGGGTATCGCAGATGTCCACGAACTCAGTCCATGTGATAGACATGAGCGATTTTTCATACAAGCTCACCATTAAAACAAAGGGTATATGGACAAAAATAATGGCTGTAACTCCTGACGGCAAGCTCGCCTTTGCCTCGAACTGGGAGTCCCACGACATATCTGTTATAGACGTTGAACAGCACACTGTAATAAAAAAAATTAAGGTCGCGGGAATTCCCCGTGGCATGGTAGTAACGAATGACAGCAGATACCTGTACGTCTGCATATTCAGTGACGGCAAGCTGCAGAAGATTGACATCCCGTCGCTGAAGATAATAAAGACCTTCAACTTCCCCTTTGGCGCAAAGCGCCACATTCTCCTGGACAGGAATAAAAACATTTTCTACGTTACTGACATGTACAGGGGAAGCGTTTATGTTATCAATGGCGCGGACGACAAGGTCATTAAAGAGGTGCCGGTGGACAAGAAGCTGAATACTGCCAAGCTCAGCCCTGATGGCAGGTACCTTTACGTATCATCACGCGGGCCGAACAATCCCGAATCCTACCTGAAGAAAGGCCCCATGTTTGGAAAGGTCTTTGTCATCGATACTGAAACCTTTGAGATAAAGGACTGGATCTGGGGAAAGAACCAGCCCACAGGCCTTGACATTTCGCCTGACGGGAAGCTGCTTGCCTTTACTAATTTTCTTGATAACGAAATTGAGGTCTACAGGATCAAGTAACCTGAACCGGCCGTTTTTTCGCGGCGACATTCTGCCATCTCTGCCGGAAGCGGAGATGGCATAAGGCTTGTTGCAGTAGTCCGGGTGATACAACCGGTTCATTGATCCTGAGTTCAGAAACATTCAATGAGTATATTTAACTATATCGCCTTTACAGGTTCCGTTGCCTGCCTGTTTACCGGGCTCTATGTTTTCACACGCTACATGCGGAGCAGGAGCCACTTTCTTTTTTTCATGATATGCCTCTCCCTTTCGCTGCTGAATATGTTTTTCATACCAGCATATGCTTCAGCCACAAGGGAGGGAATTTTATTCTGGACTGAATTTGCATCTGTTTGTGTGAATTTCTTTTATGCCTTCAACCTTCATTTCTACATCGAGCTCAACGTTAAAAGAAAGTTGAACGCCCTGGTAACCGCACTGCTCTATCTCCCCGGCCTGTTTATAATAATTTTTTTTGCGTTGCGGCCTCTTTCCGTACTTGATTATGTAATGTATCAGGGCTCATGGAAAATGGTTCCCGCATTTGGCAGTATATACTTTTATGCCGCTTCGGGATACGCCCTGCTTTATTGTTCTGCAACGCTTGTTATGATACTTCTGTTCATCCGCAGGGCTTCCTGCATGAAGGAGCATAAACAGGGTGTATGGCTTCTGTTTAATTTCGGGTTCAGCACAGCCCTGGGCGCGGCAGCCATGTGGGTCATACCCTTCTTTAATTACAACATCCCAAACATAGGTCCCCTTTACCATCTTCTGTACACAGCGGGGCTTATCTATTCTGTATTTAAATTCAAAATGATGGAGCTTAAACCGGCAATAGTCGCTGAGGAGATAATAGCGCATATTGATGACATGGTCCTGCTGCTGGCGCCCGACCTGAAAATAACCTTTGCCAATGTAAAAGCTGAGAGTTTGCTTGCTGCAGAAAACAGTCCTCTCACAGGAAGGATTTTTTCCGTGCTTGCCGAAGAGACAGCATCTCTTAACCGGTGCTTCCAGGATATCAGGGAAAAAGTAAAAAATAACGTCAGCATGTCTCTTTCAATAGGGAGCCGCACAGGTCCTGTTATGGCAAACACCTACATTTCCCCTGTGCGGGACAAATTCGGCGACATCATAGGCTTCCTTGTGATAATAAAAGAAAACCGTGGAAGAGCGGAATTTCAAAGGAACTTCAGGATCACGGGAAGGGAGATGGAGATTGTTGACCTTACGGTTTCCGGACTTTCAAGCAGGGAGATCGGCGGCAGGCTGAATATATCGGACCGCACTGTCCAGTCCCACCAGGAGCACATTTACCAGAAGCTCGGCGTTGCGGGGAAGGTTGAATTGATCAGCATGGTACATGAATACTTTTTGCCAGTAAGAGAAGTCTGATAAAAAATCCCGCTTATCCGTAAACTTACGGATGACAGCATCCCGTTTTCAGCATAATCTTCAGTTAATTTTTGTCTGGATTCCAGGTAACGAAACAAGGAGATTATATGAAAAAGTTGAAGTATTTTTTAGCATCAGTTTTTGCAGTATCAATTGTATGCCTTGCCTTTGCCGCTGATGACCCGGACCCGGCTTACATCAAGGCATTTGGAAACGGTGTGATTATTGCAGCTGACCACGGGTTCCCCTCTTTCGGAACATACGACTCTTCCCAGTTTGATTACAGGAAAGGGATATTCTATGTTACTTACAGCGATGATATGCAGCTCAACATGCGGCTTCTTCTGCCTAAGGGATTAAATTTTAACAAGTGTTTTGACAAGCTGCATAAGGATAAGAAGGGCTACATGGAATATTTTACCGTGGACCAGTCAATATGGACCATATGGGCCTCTCATGATGCTTCTGGAAAACAGCTGTATGATTCCAAACACCCCTGGCCGAAAAAACTCACCGACATACCTTCATGGGAACCAGTTGTCGATGTAATCTGGACTATCTCAGATGAGTATCGTACCAATACCAGCACCTCGTTCAGCTGGGAAAGCATAGATAAAGATACTGACCAGAAGCAGACACTACAAAGGGCTCTGCAGGGACTCAAGCCGGGCAACAGGTTATATGTAGTCTGGAGGGCCGCGTACCTATATAATATACCAGGCGGGCAGATGGAGAGCAAATGGGACAGCGACCTGAACAGGTTTGTTGATAAGCCTGCACCGGCAAGGTACGGGTATGAATACTCAGACCCCTACGCGGCATGCACCATAGAGCTTAAATGAAATAAAAAATTTTTATGGAGTTACCCCAAAAGTCATCCAGCGCAGGCGGGGATGACTTTTGACGCTATACATGCATCTCATTGAACATAGGGCCTGATGTCGGTGACAATCATGCCCGCCCTCTCGGCAGCGAGGAGCCCCATGTCTCCATCCTCAAATACCTGGCAGAGCGCCGGTTCAACACCCATTAGCTCCGCGCATTTCAGGAATGTATCGGGGAAGGGTTTGTGGCGCTCAACGTCGTCGGCTGATACGATGATGTTTATGTACCGGTCAAATCCCATCTTCTGAAGTGTTATCCTGGCGATATGTTTTTTGCCGCCTGTTCCAACAGACATGGGCAGCATGCCATGGTACTTGCGGACGATCTCAGCCACAGGACCAATGGCCTGCACCTGGTCAAGGTATTGAAGAAACAGTTCCTCCTTGCGGCGCGAAAAAAATCCGGGGTCAAGGTTGAGGCCCAGGCGCTCGTTCACTACAGGCACAATTTTATGCGTGGGCATGCCTGCAAGTTCGTAGAAGAGTTCCTCTGTATAGACAAATCCGTGTTCAAGGGCTGTCTGTTTCCATGCTTTGAAATGTACGGGCATGGAATCCGCAAGGGTCCCGTCAAGGTCAAAGATGAGCCCCTTTGCCGAAGGGTCAATGTCAAGTTTCATTAAAGTTTATGCTCCACTTTTCGTATATGACAGTTATGTAAAGCGGGCATTATTAATAAAGAAAAATTTCAGTCGGATAAAATCTTCTGCATCCAGATCACATCGAAATTCCTTCCTTTTTTGATGCCGGTATTTTTAAACCTGCCGCATTCGGTAAACCCGTTCCGGGCATGAAATTTTATGCTGCCGGGATTCTCCGATGAAATCTCTGCAAGCAGATTCTTTATCCCCCTTCCCGCTGCTTCCTCTTCAAGCTTTGACAGCAGTAGTTGGCCGATTTTTTTTCCGGTATATTCTGGGTGCAGAAAGTATGTACATGCTGCTGTGTGACTGAATGCCGGCATGGGATTATATGCCTTGAGAAATCCGAATCCTGCGCAGCGCCCTCCTGCATCTTCATCGACCATGATAAATGCGGGAAAACCCTTTGCCATGTTCAGCAGCACAGGGAAGGCTTCATTGGGCAGCCTGTTTTCCGGGAACGCTGCAAATGTGTTTTCGATATAGTAATTGAATATGTCCATGACCTCTTTACCTGAATCTGCGGTGAATTCCTTGAATTGTATCTTCATGATATGCTCCTTTGATAATAATTAATATTCAGCCTTCCCCGGTGTCAAACCTGAAAAATTTGATTGCCTGAAAAGCATATGTTCAATTACCTGCTCTTATAGGAGTTTTTGTGTTTGATATAGTCGAAAAGTTTATCACGCTTAGCGGAGAGGCCCCTGTTCCAGGCAGGCCGGTGCTGCTTGTAAGGTTTGCCGGGTGCAACCTTTCATGCACCTATTGCGATACGCCATACAGGGACGAAGTCAATGAAACAATGAGTCTGTCGGATTTGCAAACACTAATAGTTAATGAAACCGCCTCATATCCCGGACTTTCAGTGCTCCTGACCGGCGGTGAGCCATTATTCAACGACAGAACAGGCAGCATCCTGGAACTGGTTAAAGGTCTGCCATCCATAGATTTCTATATTGAGACAAACGGTTCCTGTGAGATTCCATCAACTGAACTCTCGAATATACATTTCGTTCCAGACTGGAAGGCACCATCATCTGGCCACGGGGAATCCTTCCTGACGTCAAACCTTGACGCAATGAAACCGGGCAGGGACTGCATAAAATTTATCATTGCGGCTGATGACCTGGGCTGGACGCTTTCCACAATAAAGTTTTTGTCAGGATCGCATCCGGGGCTGGATCTGTACATCTCCCCGCAGTGGGGAAAGATCACAGCCGGGGAATGCGCAGAGTTTATCATAAACAACAGGCTGCCGGTTTCCCTGTCCATGCAGGTGCATAAAATAATCTGGGGGGAGCGACGCGGCGTATGAAAGATCTCTATGCTGCAAATAACAACGCGCTGGTGCTCATGAGCGGCGGGCAGGATTCGGCCACATGCCTCTTCTGGGCCCTGAAAAAATTCAGCCGCGTTGATGCCATTACATTCCATTACGGGCAGCGGCATGAGATCGAGACCTCTGCTGCGCGCTTCATCTGCGAAAAGCATGGGGTATCCCTGCGCGAGGTGGATATATCCTTCATAAAAAGTGTTGTTGTCTCGAACCTGTTTCACGGGAGCGGCGACCTGCACACTTCACATCCGGGCAACGAGGCTCTCCCATCGAGCTACGTGCCATACAGGAACCTGCTTTTTCTCACAGTAGCTGCGGGATGGGCAGACACCATCGGTGCAGATAACCTGGTAACCGGCGTATGCCAGACGGACTATTCCGGCTACCCTGACTGCAGGGAGGCCTTCATAAACTCCGCGCAGCAGACACTTAATCTGGCGTCGGGCAGGGAGAACCTGAAAATTCATACACCGCTCATGTTCATCACCAAGGCGCAGGAATTTTTCATGGCCGGAGAACTGGGCTGCCTGGATATTATTATAAACGATACCATTACATGTTACAACGGTACAGAGACAATGAACGAATACGGCAGGGGGTGCGGTGAGTGCCCTTCATGCATGCTGCGTAAAAAGGGCTACGATGAGTTCATGGAGAGGAAGGGGATTCATGACTGATAATCCTTTAGGGAGAAGGGTCGATATACCGGAACACTACTCGCCGCAGGTTCTTTTTGCCATCCCGCGCATGGCTTCGCGCAGAGTGCTGAAGCACTGCACGTTCAGCGGTTATGATTTATGGAACGCCTTTGAGTTCAGTCACCTTGACCTTTCAGGCAAGCCCCTTGTCTACAGGCTTCAGATAAAGTATCCATGCGATTCCCCGAACATGGTTGAGTCAAAATCACTGAAACTTTATCTTGGCAGCTATTCCCAGGAAAAAATGCAAAGCGTTGATGTGTTTCATCAGATACAGAAAGACCTGGTGAACCTTTTACAGACCGGAGACGTTGCCGTGAATGCATATGACTGCAGCAGGCCCATACAGTACGATACATTCAGCGAAGCCGTTAACATTGATGGAATGGGACTTTCATGCAGCAGCTACACGCCCGATGCAGCACTTATACAGGTTTCGCCCGGCGACGTTACAGCACATGCACTCGTCAGCCACCTGCTTAAAACAAACTGCCCCATAACCGGGCAGCCCGACTGGGGAACTGTTTTCATCAGTTATTCAGGCACTCAAAAAATCAGCGAGGCATCTCTGCTGCGCTACATCGTTTCTTACCGCATGCATTCAGGCTACCATGAACAGTGCTGTGAACAGATGTTCTCCGACATCTACGGGGCGTGCATGCCGGTACAGCTGACAGTAGCATGTTTCTACACGCGCAGGGGGGGGATTGACATAAACCCTGTACGATATGCAGGTGAACCGCTGCTTCCGGAATTCAGCTTCCACACATGGCGGCAGTAGCAGGGACAATTCGCTAAAAAAATTTCAGGGACTTTTCCATATAGCAATTAATTACTTGCCCAATTATGTCGCACTTTCCAGACTTCAAACAGCAGGCATACAACATGAACATACTCGAAAACCTTAACAAAGCGCAGCTCGAAGCAGTAACACATACCGAAGGGCCCCTCCTCATACTTGCAGGCGCAGGCTCAGGCAAAACCAGGGTCATAACCCACAGGATCGCCCACCTTATCGAAAAGGGCGTAAGGCCATGGAATATTTTTGCAGTGACCTTTACAAACAAGGCCGCCGAGGAGATGAGGAACCGCGTCATGAAAATAGTGGGGCCCTCAGGCAACAGCGTGTTCGTCAAGACCTTCCACTCTGCCGCGGTTTATATTCTCCGCAGGTTCGGAGAACATGCGGGCATCCCGCGCAATTTTACCATATATGACTCCGGGGACCAGGAGGACGTGATAAAAAAAATTCTTGTGGAGATGAGGCTTGACCCCAAGAAGGTCAAGCCCTCCATGGTTGCCTCGCGCATATCCGGGATAAAAGACAGCGAGGCCTTTATCGAGGGTACTGACATATCCCTCATGCTGCCCGACTACTTCTCCTTTGACTTCGGCGAGGTCTTCACAAAGTATCATTCCAGAATGGCCGAGAACAACGCCCTCGACTTTAACGACCTGCTCATCAAAACAGTCGAGCTGCTGCGTAAATCGCCACATGTACTTTCAGAGCTGCAGCGCATGTGGCAGTATTTCATGATCGACGAGTACCAGGACACCAACTACTCGCAGTACCTGATCGCAAAATACCTTTCGTCATCCAGTAAAAATATCTGCGTCGTCGGTGACGACGACCAGTCTATCTACTCCTGGCGAGGCGCAGACATCCGCAATATCCTTAACTTCGAAAAGGACTACGAGGGCGCCAGGTCAATTACCCTCGAGGAGAACTACCGTTCAACGAAGCAGATAATCGAGGCCGCATCAACAGTAATAAAAAACAACGAGAACAGGAAAGAGAAGAACGTACGCGCATTCAGGGGTGACGGCGAGCCAGTTGTATGGTGCCTTACAAACAACGAGTATGGCGAGGGGGAGTTCATCGTGAACACCATACAGTCCCTGAAATCGCGCGAGGGGAAGAAGAACCGGGAGTTCGCCATATTCTACAGGACGAACGCGCAGTCGAGGATCTTTGAGGATTTCCTGCGCCGGGAGAACGTCCCCTACAGGATCGTGGGAGGCCTGAAATTTTATGACCGAAAAGAGGTCAAGGACATACTGGCATACCTGAAGTTTCTTGTGAACCGGAACGATTCGGTTTCACTCTTCAGGGTCATAAACGTACCTGCCCGCGGCATAGGCAAGGCCACGCAGGAGAAAATATCCGACATAGCCTCATCATCGGGAGTCAGGGAGTGGCAGGTGATAGAAGACTCGCTTCTTACCGGAAAGCAGCCTAAGGGACTCGATGATTTCAGGAATATAATAATGAACCTTGCCGCAGAGATGAAAAATGTCCCGTCCGCCCTTCCGCTATCAAAGTTCATGAAACTGGTGGTTGACAAGTCCGGCTACAGGGAGAACCTCGTTGAGGAGAACACCATCGACAGCAAGTCGCGCCTGGACAACCTGGACGAGCTCCTGAACAGTATCTACGAATACGAATTGCGATTCCCCGACGCCACGCCCGAACAGTTCATCCAGGACATATCGCTCTATACCTCCGAGGAGAACCCGGTAAACGACGAGGAGGACAGGACCAACTGCGTGACTCTCATGACCGTTCACAATGCCAAGGGACTTGAATTCCCGGTGGTGTTCCTGACCGGGCTCGAGGAGGACACCTTTCCGCATAAACTCTGCGTTGACACGGACGAGGCAGTGGAGGAGGAGCGCAGGCTCTGTTACGTGGGCATCACGCGCGCCATGGACAGGATTTTCCTCACCAGCGCCGAATTAAGGCGAAGCTACCTGGGTCCTGAGTACAAACGCTACTCAAGGTTCATCGAGGAGATCCCGCAGAACATGCTGGAGGTAAAGAACTACAGCTCGCAGTACTTCGGTTCACAGGATTCAGGCATGCAGAGGGGTGGCTGGCAGGCAAGGCCGTCGGCAGCGGCCCAGGCACCTGTACGGAAAGAGGTGCAGGAGAGCCCGGTACGCGCTGAAACCGGGGAACAGCATCATGAAAAGGATGAAAGCGGGTCGCGTTTTTCTGTACGCGAAAGAGTCATGCACCCCAAGTTCGGCATGGGGAGAATTGTAAAGATCGAAGGGAGCGGCGATAATATCAAGCTCACCATAAGTTTTGGCGTGAACAGCAGGGTTTTTCTTGAAAAATACACTCCGCTTGAAAAGATAAATTAAAGAACCACCCTGCCGGGTACGATAATATTATAGGGATACCCGGCTTGAAAGGCGGTTTATATGAAAAAATTTATTGTACTATTAATGTTTTTAGCCACATCTTGTTCTTCTCCTGAGGTCAGGAATGTGACCATTGAACATAAACCCTTTGCGCCCGAAAAATTCCTGTGCAGCCCGCTCTGCTTTGAACCGGCTGAAGTCAACATTGACCTCACAGGCCTGGAAAAATTTTTTAAAATGACCGAGGATGATGCTAACAGGGCAGTCGCAGTTGTAGAAAAGGATAACCTTGTACTTAACCTCTCTCACCTTAAGGCCATGAATACCGGCGGCAAAAAATATTACCTCCTTGAAAAAGAAAATATTACAAATATGATAAATGCAGTAACAGCAGGCATTTACATCGATTATATACTTATCAATAAATCCGGCGATGTAATCTATACCAGGAAAAACGAAGAGATCTTCGGCGACAACATAAATAAAGGCTACGAAAACTCACCGCTGAGAAAATGCTTTTACAGCAGGGATGGTGTACACTTTGAGGATGTATCGGTGATGACAACAGCATCCAACATACTTGGCCTTTATGTTTCGGTACCTGTTAAACTTGAAGGGGAATATCAGGGGACTCTTATCCTGCAGATTGACATATCGGTGATTAACAGGCTGTTCGATGAATCAACCGATATTATGAGCAGGGAGGGCGTTATACGGGTTGCTTATGACAGGAAAAGGGTTCTGTCAAAGTACCCTCCTTTTGGTGAGATCGATATGGTCAGCCTTGACAGGGACAAGAAGTGGTCAAGCACGACCGACAGCAGGATGAACTACTCGCTTTTCAATTACCGGAACATTTCATGGATTATCGCTAAAAAACAGATTTAGCCGCGCTGCATCTGAAGCTCAATTTTCTCCTGCAGCTCCCCGAACATTCCAGGCAGTGAATTTTTTTCGGTCATAAGTTTTGCAACAAGTTCGGCAAGCTTAACCAGCATATCATCAGAAAAATATTTTTCTTCATTGAGCAGAAGGCCGTTGAGCATGCCCGGCATGAGCGGCATTGGGCTGTTTTCATCTGTTTGTATGAAATCCTTCAAGCCCTTGTTTTTTATGAGTTCCTGTGGAGATTTGCTGGTTGTTATACGGGATATGTATATCTGCCCGGCGCGCATGTTCTCTTCCACGGCAAATTCGCTCTGTTCATCCATCAGAAGAATAATGTCGCAGTTTGCCACAATGTTTTCAACCGTTGTCGCGAGCCCCTTACGGGTTTCAAAAGACATCATTATGCGTTCCCGTGCGTCATATCCAAGGACCTTGGCAAAACCTGATCTGTTCAGAAGTGCCGTAAGCCTTATCGAAGCCGGTGAAAGCCCCACGATTCCAATTGCTGTTTCATTAGGTTTTATTTTCTGGTCATCGACAATTTTATTAATGAGTGCCAGGTAGAAAAGCGGTTCCTCGTCAAATTCGTATGATATAACAGGCCGGTTGATGCTGTCGATTATTGAGCTCAGGGGAAGCTCCTCCTCGTCTGTTTTAAGTATTCTCAGACATGAATAGTTGTCCTCGATTGTCTTAATGCTTTTAATCAGGTCTTCTATGGATGAATACCTGATGACACACGGAAAGGCGTTTCTGCCGGTAAACCTGTTTATGATGACAGCGTCTTTTTCGGACTCGGCATAGTAATGGTGAAGGTGCGCGATAGGGTTGTTTCTTGTATTCTTGTATCCGCTGATAAGCGCCACGCTGTTGAAGCAACCGCAGTAGTTTTTTCCAAGGCCGGCTTCTATCTTTTCGTGGATCAGCCTGCTCCCTCCAAGAAGTGTTGTTTCAATATCGTTTATGTTTTCAATTTCAATCTTTCCCGTTGTCTTCAGAAGACCGCCCTTTATCCTGTCCTCAAGTGTACTGGTGATATGTATGTTGCGGAAGTATTCGCTGTTTTTGTTCAGGGAATCGAGAAGCCGTATCAGTTCCTTTTTAACCGAGTAGGTAATCTCTATGGCATAATCCTCCCACTTGTCATCGGCTTCCGTGAGGTTGATATAGTTTATGCAAATGCTGTACTTGTAAAGGGATGCTATGAACTGCGGCAGGAGGCCGATTTTAATTTTTAGTGAGAGTTCAGCTATCAGTTTCATGGGTACCTGTTCTGTTCATTATTCTTTCAGAGAGACTGGCAGCTCTTTCAATAATATCAAGAGATATTTTTTTTTCTTCATCAAGCCCCGGTACAAGGAGGGCATCTTCAGCGGTAAAAGAAGCGTTGATTGTGTTAAAAAAATGTCGCATGGTAAGCATCACGCCCGTGAACATACTGTCATACACAGAACCCGCGGTGCATATAAAAATTCCCTTTTTTTTATGAAGGATTGATGCAGAACCATAGTTTTTTTCCGCCCAGAAAACCTGGCACCTGTCAATTAACGCCTTGAGCTGTGAAGGGAGCGAAGAAAAGTAAAGGGGGGAGGATACAGAAACTATGTCCGCATCGACTATCTGACGGTATATTGAACTCATATCGTCATCAAGGGGGCATGAAAGTTTTTTATCGCAGATGCCGCACGCCCCGCACGGCAGAATTTTTTTTTCATAAACCTGGAGTTCCGTTACACAGAACCCCCGTTTCTCCAGGCCCTCGGTTAATACTTTATGCAACGATGTCGAGAAGCCCTCTTTCCGGGGGCTTCCGTGTATCGCAAGGACATTCACATCAGTCTTCGCGAAGCCTGGTAAATATCATTCTTCCGGCAGTTGTCTGCAGAACAGATGTGACGGTTACCTCCACTTCGTCGTTTAACCTGCGCCTTCCGTTTTCCACAACAACCATTGTCCCGTCATCAAGATAACCGATCGCCTGGTTCGGGTCCTTCCCTTCTTTAATAAGAAGCACCCGCATATCCTCACCCGGCAGTACAATGGGTTTCAGCGCGTTTGACAACTGGTTTATGTTCAGGACATCAACTCCATGGAATTCAGCAACCTTGTTCAGGTTAAAATCGTTGGTGATTACTTTTGCTTTCATAACTTTTGCCAGCTGCACCAGTTTTGAATCGACCTCTGGAATGTCTTTAAAATCCATGTCGGAGATTTTCACCATGATCGACTGGTCCTTCTGCATCTTGTTCAGAATGTCCAGTCCTCGCCTGCCGCGGTTGCGTTTGATTGAATCAGCTGAATCCGCTATCATCTGAAGTTCATTAAGGACGAATGTCGGAATAACGAGAATTCCTTCAAGAAATCCGGTATCGCATATGTCGGCAATTCTTCCGTCAATTATGACACTTGTATCAAGTATTTTATATGCGATCTGTACATCGGATTCTTTGCCCCGTTCGGATATTATCCTGTCAAAAATAGTAATCTCTTCATGATTTATCAGGAAAAACATCATTAATGCAAATCCGAAGACGTGGTAAAGCAGCGGTTTGAGAATCCCGGCATATTTAAGTACAAACTCAATCTGGAATGAGTCGACGCTCTTTACAAACATGTTGCCGATGATGAGGCCTATAAGAAGACCTGAAAGAGCTGCAAGAAGCGGCCTTGGCTGAAAGCTGTGAGAGACATATTCAATAACAATAATAACAGCCAGGGATAATATGCCTGCAATTAAGCCTGAAATGATCATTGCCTTCAGTGATACGTTAATGTAAAAAAGGGCCGTAAATGAAATTGATGTAATGATGAATAAAGTTCTGAGAAGAATAATAAGCATGTTATAACTCCTGTTCTTTAATTTTCCGGGAGTCCCGGATGTCATTGAGAGTGGCTTAAGTGCGCTCTGCAAATGGTATAAAAAATGAATAATTACAGATAAAACTGATATCTAATAATACTAAAATTTTGAATAATCGACAATAAACGGAATTTATTATTGAGATACAGGCTTACAGCGTTTACCTGGAATACTCAAAAATGAATTTTCCAGGGGATAATTTTTCTGCCTGCCTGCTGAAATGCTTTTTTCCGGATTTACAATGATTATGTATTGAGGGATTTTCAGGATTACATGTAGCTGGGATATTCATTTTAATGAATTATTCTCCGGCTTCAACCCCGGAAGAGAGTGCTTCAGAAACTATGTTTCCTGCCTCATCAATATCAACACTTTTAGACATTGCAACTTCATATGTAATAAGCTGGTATGCGTTTTCATAAAGCTTTCTTTCCATAATTGAAAGTTCTTTTTCGCTCCCGCGCCTGTACAAATCCCTGGCAACTTCGGCTACTTCGAATATTGAACCGCTTTTTACCTTGTCAATATTGTTCTGATACCTGATTTTCCAGTCTTCTTCTATGCTCGCGGCTTCGGTAGAAAGAATGTTCATTACTTTTTTTATGTCTTTCTTAGCAATGATACTTCTGATCCCGATCTCCTTGGCATTGTTTACAGGGATCATTACTTTCATTCCATTGTTGATTATGGTGATCAGGTAATACTCGTTTCTTTTTCCGAGAATCACCTTTTTTTCTATTGCTTCGATTTCTCCGACACCATGCATTGGATAAACTATTTTATCACCAATTTTGAACATTCCTTAACTCCTGTCAGATCAGTATGACCCTGTAATATAAGCTGCTAAAACCTTAACTGAACCCGGACTATTTAATCATCCCTTCTTTTTTCATCCAGTACTCATTGATAGAGCTGTTTTCGTAATGATTACCGTCACAGACTTTCCCCGGACCGCTCCCTTTTAATCCTATGCCACCGGATATTTTTGTACAATTTGGACCTGGGATGAGTCCGGTATATGCGCATACACCTGTTCCAACAACATCATCCGGCCTGTCAGCAAACCTTGGATCGGGCATCCCGTTATATACATCTCTCATATAATATCCCCAGACCGGAGCTGCCAGCCCTGACCCTGCCTGGCCTTTACCCAGGGTCATGAAAGATTTGTCATAGCCGAACCAGACGACTGCTGCAATATCAGATGTGTATCCGCAGAACCATGCGTCTGTCCAGTTCTGTGTTGTACCGGTTTTTCCTGCGCACTGTTTGTTGAATCCGGCAATGACCCTTATTGAATATGTGGGTGTTCCGTGGGTGACAACACCCTGCATCAGGTCGGTCATGATATATGCAACTGATTCGGGAATAACCTGTATGGTGCCGTCAATTTCCCTTGCAGCAATGATGCTTCCGACCTCTTCCTCAACGTTGATGATTTCATTGCCATCACGGTCAATTACATATCTTATAGCAAAAGGTATAACGTCACGCCCGCGGTTGGCATAGATGGCATACCCGGTTGCAAGTTCAAGAGGGGTAACGTCCACTGTGCCAAGGGCCAGCGACGGGCTTGGAGTGAACCTTGAATCAGATATTTTCATCATCTTCGCTGCATAATCTATTACCCTGTCGGCGCCAACAAGATCAAAAATTCTTATGGATATCATGTTGATTGAAAGGGCAAGGCCTCTCTGGACACTTACCATTCCCGAATAATCACCTTCGTAGTTGCCGGGAGACCATGTATCTCCGCTGGCATCAGCCTCATAGATCGGTATGTCGGGAAGTACAGAAGCGGTGCTGATCACACTGTTGTATATACCTGCTCCGTACACAAAGGGCTTAAACGCTGATCCGGGAAGCCTCCTTGCCTGAACTGCGCGATTATACTGATTTGAAACTTCGAACTGTGAACCGCCAACCATGCTTGTAATATAACCCGTCTGGGGTTCGATCGCGATGAAGGCTCCTTCGACCCGCATTGTTGTGGATATGCCGGAAATCTGTGAGCGGAAGTTTTCGAATACATAATGGCTTTTAGGCGCATCAGACAGAAGGGTCAGTATTTCGGCTGAATCAATCATCTGGTCAGCAATGGTTTTTTTGAACTGGGTGTCCATGTCATTTTTAACAAGAATACCGGGCAGGCTGAAAATCATCCGCAGCGCGTTATACGCACCGAAAAGGCTCCGGTCAACCGCACCGCTGTAATACATGTTCATCCTTGTAGATAGCTTGTCCTGTTCATCAAGCCCGCGGCTAAGGTGTTTCTGGGCAATTCGCTGCCGCTTCAGGTTCAGGGTTGTGTAAACAGTAAGGCCCTCGTTGTAAACAACATCCTCACCGAGTCTTGCTATGAGTATCTGCCGCACATAATCTGTAAAATATGGCGCATTGTCTTCACTTTTTGACTGGGCGGTCTTTGTAGGGAATTCAGTTCTGAGGGATTCAACAAAAGGTGGCCAGAATGCTTCGTAAATTACCTTTGCGCGATCCGCGTCAAGGAAACCCGCGTTGACCATCCTTGTAAGAGTAATCCAGTTCTTCTCGAACGCCTCTTTAGGATACATGATAGGAGAATAACCGCTGGGCTTGGAGGGAAGAGCCGCAAGAACAGCCCCCTCTATAAGGGTAAGGTGCCTCACATCTTTTGCAAAAAAGAAATCGGCAGCTGTTGCAATGCCATAGCAACCATGTCCCAGGTATATCTGGTTAAAATACATTTCGAGAATCTCTTCCTTTGAAAATTTCTTTTCAATTTGAAGAGCCAGCACAGCTTCAAGTGCTTTCCGGGCAAATGTTCTTTCTCCTTCGGTAAAAAGCCTCTTTGCCAGCTGTTGTGTGATGGTCGATCCACCCTGGACGATCTGGAAGCTGCCGGAGGTTATTGAGGCAATAATGTTTTTCCCCATGGCCCTGACAATTGCCATTGGATTGATGCCGAAATGTTCAAAGAAATCCTTGTCCTCTGAGGCCAGAAAAGCGTTTACAAGAGTATGGGGCAGGTCGTTGTATGATACGAGCTCGCGTTTTTCCTGAAAGAGTTCAGCGATAAGTTCACCGTTAACATCGTAAAGCCTTGTAGGTATACTTGGTTGAAACTTTTTCAGGTTGTGAATGCCTGAGAAATTCTGTATTTCCGCAGTAATATAACCGAATATTATTCCACCCGATATTGAAAAAAAAGCAACAAGAATAAGTGCGATTTTTTCAAGTCTGAGCATTTTTTCCTTAACAGTATTATTCATTGTCCAACTCAATAATTTTTCTTCAGCTAGGGTAAAAAAAAGACCCTATTAATCAACTATTATTTTTGATTAAAATTTTCGTACAGATATTTTACCATTAAAAATAATATGTAAATAACCGCACACCACATAATGACTTTAACCAGGAAGGATATAATCAAACCTATAAGGCCGAATAACAGAGGTATAATATACATGAATGTTATTATAATCAGGATGATTATCCCTATGTAAACCAGAACTGTTTTTACCGCATCATTGTCCATTAATTACTCCAGATTATAGTTGCTTTTATACTGAAAACAGATCAGAAAAAAAATGATTTTTCAACAACAAATTATTATTTTTTTTATGACGAAAAAATTGTCAGGAGATAAATACGGAGAGCATGTTTTATTGATAGATATATTTGGAAAATTTTTTTTATGAGACATAAACATACAATTATCACTATACATAACAATTAATTCAACAAAAATTAAAAAAAATGTTGTCGGGAAAGAAAGTATAATTTAAAATAAACTTAATTTGTTATATTATTTTAAGTACGGATACTTAAAAATCGCGATTTTATCAGGAGTTACATTATGGCAATGAAAAAGAGACATGGAAGATTATTAATGTTGCTTGCAGCATTTGTGCTTGTTTTCAACATATCATCCTTCTCACAACAGACCGATCTCAAGGTTGAAGGTGATGATGATATGAATAAAAATTTCCCACAGTCCGAAAAACCCGATGATTCATATCTTGCAAAGTTTCATGCACAGGATGTTGTACAGGAGTTAATTAAGAGGAATCTTGAGCAGATTTACCTTTTAAATGTCATTGTGACAAATTTTCCTGACGACACATGGAAAACTGCGTATGATAATATTTACAAAGAGTATAAGCGTGCTATAGAACTTTATTACAAACGTGATATGGTTTTTGCAAGGGTATGGTTTGAGAAGAACCAGAAATCAATTTCTGACCTCATGAAGAAGATGTCAGACAAGTATAAAGAGGACACTCAGAAGATGCTCGACAGATGCCATGAGCAGATAATTGCAATACATCTCAGCCAGAAAACAAGGTCTGATCCGAATAAATACAAAGAACTCATAGAAAACCAGATGAGACTCCAGATTGCCTATGGCCAGATGGATGATGCTGACACTGAGTATACAGCAAAAAATTATGAGCAGGCCCTCTATCATTACAGGGTGGCAAAGACATATGCTATCAGCATCCTTGAAAATGTTTCAGTTGAAGAGAGCGGAAAGAAGAGAGATGACGGAATTACTGAAATTCCTGAACTTAAAAAGATAAAAGAAGAATACAAATTTCATAAAGCTGATAACAGAAACAGAATTTACAAAGACGTTGAAAAGAAGGAAACAGCAAACTGATAAGCCTTCATTATTAATATGAATATAAAAAAAAGGGGGTTCACCCCTTTTTTTTATATTAAGATACATCTTGAGCAGTTGTCCCGGATAACCGAAGTGTTAATGACGAAAAAATACAAAAAAATTATTTTTATCATTTTTGTCATGTGTCTCATGGCATTCATCCCATCATCGAAAGATGACATGGATGATATACCACGGTTCCGTATAGTAATTGATCCGGGGCATGGAGGTTTTTTTAACAGGGACAAAACCAGGCATGGCGATAAATACGATCTTGTAACTGGAAAGTATCTTGAGTATTTTGCTGAAGGTGCGAATTACAAAGGGATATATGAACATAAACTTGTTTATTCCATTGCTCTGAAAGTGATTGAACGGCTTTCCCTCTGTTCAAAAGACGGCGACTTTGATAAGTTTAAAAAACTCATAGAAAAGTTTACCGATAAAGAACCGAGAAGAATTTATATTGAAACGATGATCAGCAGGGATGAATCTCTGAGCGATTACCAGAAAGAAAGAGAGAGCGATCCAAACGGGCCATACAGGCTTTATGATTATCCCGGTCCAAATGGCGAAATGATACAGGGACGTATTTCAAAGATCAATGCTTTTAAGCCGCACCTTGTTATTTCTCTTCACATGGCTGAAAATGCGCCACCCGATTACCTGGGGATGAATGGAATTATAATTCCCCCATACAATGTTCTGAAAACCGGTTTTGATAAACTTATCAGTGGAAAAGACTATACCATCAGTGACTCAGGATTGATAAAATCATGGTTTCAGGAATCTAAGGCATTACCTAAAAGATACTATTACTATAAAGATGTATCGCAGTATTTCATTGGATATGGCTTAACTTCGAAATATAAACCGGATTACAATGATTTTAAGGGATATAAGTATAACATGATAGACTGGTCTTTCCGCGATGAACCGGGATGGACTGATAAAGCCAGAGAGCACAATGATTATACTCAGTATTCCAGAAAATATAACACATTTATTGGCAACGGCCTCTTCTGGGACAGGGAGAAATCCATATACGAGGAATACAGGCGGGGCAGCAGTTTTACAAATTTCGGCGGCGATAATTATTTCGCCACCTATGAATTGATCAAATATGTGCTTTATTCCCTGCATCTTAATGGCATAGACGGAAAGGAAAAAAAGCCGGGTAAACCCTTCATTTCAACATGGTCAGTGCCTCTTCTGGTAAATGCGATAAGTGCCTATATTGAACTTGGTTATTTTAACAGAAAATGGGACAGGGATGTGCTGATTCACAGGCAGGACGAGATTGCTGACGGCCTTGCTGTAGGGATTTACTCCCTACTTGCCGGTCTTGAAGACCTTCAGGGTGATTACAGGTATAAACCCTCAGGAAAATGTATTGACCTTCACAAGTATTATATTACAAAAGATAAAAGTTATTTTGGAATAGTATCGGGTAATGAAGAAAATATTTCTGATTATTTTTAGTCTGCTGTTGAGCCCTGCCTCTGGTGAGCCGGAGTCGTTTAATGAATACTTCATAAAGGCTTCCAATTCTGTAAAACCTTCGGTTGTAAATATCATAGCATATAATAAAAAAGTCAGGGATGGAAAAACCAGGCTCTCAAGGGTATCATACGGTACAGGGACTATCATTTCAAAAAAAGGTTACGTTGTAACAAATTACCATGTTGTTAAAAAGGGAAATTATTTCAGGATAATCTGCAGCGATGGTGCAAGTTACGAGGTAGAGAAAATTTCTGAGAAAAGCTTTTTCCTTGCTGATTATAAGACAGACCTGGCTGTAATGAAAATCAGCAATCCCAATGAGATTGTATTTACTCCCGTCAGGTTTGCAGATTCTAACAGTCTGTGTGAAGGTGAATGGGTTATAGCGATAGGCAATCCCTATGGACTTAAACAGTCCATTACAGCCGGAATTGTCTCCTCAAAAGGGAGGGATAATATAGGTTTTACAGATATTGAAGATTTTATCCAGACCGATGTCTCGATAAATCCGGGCAATTCCGGAGGGCCGCTTGTTAATCTTTACGGAGAGGTTGTAGGAATCAATACGGCTATCAGGTCAGCATCAGGCGGTTTCCAGGGAATCAGTTTCGCAATCCCGTCAAATATTGTTAAGCAGGTCTGCAGTGACCTGATAGCGTATGGCAGGGTGCGAAGGGGGTGGCTTGGATTTGTTGCGCGGGAAAAATCCGGCTCAGCAACACGTGAACGCAGGATTGTTGAGATTGTCTCTGTTATCAGGGATTCTCCCTCGTTTATTGCAGGGATCAGGCAGGGGGACATTGTTAAGGAGATCGACGGGTATGAGATTGAAAGTCTTGGTGCCCTTACCAGAATTGTTGGCAATAAAAAGATCGGTTCATCCATAACTCTCACTGTTTCAAGAAACGGAAAGATTGTCGAAGTGAAAATGGTACTCCGCGAAAAAGAGGAATATGCCAGGATCCAGAATGAACTTGATACCATGTTCAGGTCGTACGGGATTGAATTTGACGAAGACGCAGAAACGCAAAATGTTATAGTGACCTATGTTGCGCCCGGAAGCCCGTACCTGGATATTGAACAGGGTGATGTTATATCCGGAATTAATGGCGAGCGCGTTAACAGCATAGATGAATTTATTGAAAACTACAAGGAATCGGATCGTGAGATCAAATCACTTGATGTTTCCAGAAGTTCAGGTATTTACGAAGTCAGGTTTGATGGTGATGAATAAAGTATATTCGAACATCGGCAGGCTGCTGTTCACGGTAGTTATTATTGCAATGGTTATGCCTGCAAAAACTGCTGATAATGAAATAGTAATGGACGGCGTTTTTTTTAAAAGTTTTTCGAAGATAAGCAGCATAATCCGCGATGATTATATTGAACAGCAGCTCAACAGGATAGTGATCGGCAGGGGCATCATTACTGAAATCTCCGAAAAAGAAAGATACAAAAAAAAATACCGCATTGTCATTGAATCATCTGATGCCCGGCAGTATGGGCAGAAATTCCTGTTTTATATATTTCTTGATAACAGGAACACATTTGACCTTCTTACAAAAAATTCCGCTTTTGAATTTAAAGGCCAGCTGGTCGGTTATACACCACTTGACACAAAAAGAAATGAATATATTCTTGATATCATTTTTATGGATGGATCAACAATTATTGAATAACACAATGAATATGCAGGATCGGTAAAACACAATGGATGACCTGAAGAAATCATATCAGACAATTCTTGATGATAATTTTCCCGGGGAAATGACTATATCTTTTGGTGACCAGAAACTGGTTTACAGGAAAAAAATCTGGAAGATTAACGATGAGGGTGAGCTTATTGAGCGCGGTCTCAGGTATGGCGAGAACCCCGGACAGGAAGCCGCTATGTATGAACTTGTAAACGGCAACCTTGTACTTGCAGGATGCAGGTTTATCAGCCCTGGTAATTCCCTGGTGAGCGGCATTGATGAGAACATGCTGATCCAGTTCGGGAAGCATCCGGGAAAAATAAACATGAGCGACATGGACAACTCCCTTAACATAATGAAATATATCATGGATAAACCTGCCGCTGTTATTGTGAAGCACAACAATCCCTGCGGAGTTGCATGGGGAGCAACAATTGCCGATGCATTTACAAGTGCGCTGCGTGCTGACAGAATCGCGGCATTTGGCGGCTGCCTTGCTCTGAACCGGGTGTGCGACAGGGAAACAGCCGAACTCATTAACAGGCAGTACCTTGAAGTTGTTGTTGCCCCTGACTATGAAGGCCCCGCGCTGGATATACTCAAAACAAAAAAGAACCTGAGAATCGTCCGTATCCCCGGAATCGAAAAACTCGCGGCTATGCGCGATATGGTTTTTCCTGATTTTAAGTCGCTCATCGATGGTGGAATAATTGTGCAGCAGTCACCGGTTACACGCATAAAATCAAGGAATGACCTTCTGCCGGCAGCAACCGAGTACAAGGGGACAAAATATTCTGTTGAACGGCAGCCGACGGAAAAAGAATTCGAGGACATGTTATTCGGGTGGTATGTTGAACAGGGAGTAACATCCAATTCGGTAATTTATATTAAAGATGGAGTAACCGTCGGAATAGGAACCGGCGAGCAGGACAGGGTCGGTGTCGCTGAAATAGCCATATACAAGGCCTATACAAAGTATTCTGACCTGTTGTGCCATGATAAATTCGGTATTTCGTACAAGGAGCTTGAACTTGCCGTAAAAAAAGGTGAAAGAAAAATTTCTGATAAAACTGCAATTGATGAAGAGACCGCTGCTTCAAAGGGCGGCCTTAAGGGTGCAGTTGCAGTATCAGACGCGTTTTTTCCATTCCGGGATGGTGTTGATGTAATCATTGAACAGGGCATAACTGCCATTATTCAGCCAGGAGGTTCAATGAGGGATTTTGAATCTATTGTTGCATGCAATGAGGCAAATCCAAAAGTTGCAATGGTATATACTGGGCAGCGGGCTTTTAAACATTAAGATGCAGTATAATTAAAAAAGGCAACCATCAGGCTGCCTTTTTAATTATAAGGTTCAGCGGATTCAGTTTATCTTCTTTTTCTCTGCTTTTCATATTCCTTAAGGTAATCATCAATCAGGCTGCTCTTTCCGGAATACTCATTTGATTTTGCTTCAACCTCTTTAACCGGGGTGAGTTTTTCAGACAGAAAATGCCTGATAACTATGAAGGGCTTTGTGATGATATCCTTGATTGCAATAAATATATCTGCGATAAACTCTGCAATTGATTTGAAGATATTCGTTTTCGCACCGGCGCCTGAAGGTGAACCCTTAACAGGGGCAAGTACCTTCTGCAATGCCTCTGATGTTTTTGCAGCAGCGTTCAGAGTGGAGCTCACAGGACTTGCTGAAATGTTCGAAGGTGTTTTGACCCTGAACATTGACGGTATGGGAGCAGGAGTTTTATCAAATCTGACATTAGGGATTTTTGACATTTTACTGGACTGCCTTCTTGTTGCCAGGGTAACAGGCCCGCCGGATTCGGAACCGCGGTCTATCATGAAAAGGAAAAGATAATAAAAATACATGCCGAAGTTATAGAATATGAGGAAGAAAGCGGCGAATATATCGAATATCCCCCAGAAAACCTCAATAGTCAGTTTACCAAAATCAACAAACTTCCAGAAAAAAATAAAGATGTTATCAATGGCGGCGTTAGAGAATTGCTTCACCATGGTGTATTTCATAAATCAGCTCCGCTAATACAAATTTCAAAAATAAAAAAGCTTGATAATACTAATAATTTATGTCAGGCAGAGTCAATGACTTTTTTGATGTTCAAAACTCTGTGCTGGTTGAATAAATGAATCCAAAGAAAAAAATTTATATAGCATCCCCTCTGGGTTTTTCCGAAGCCGGAAGGTTTTTTCTTTATGAAAAAATCATTCCTCTTTTTACCGGCATCGGGCTGGATGTTATCGATCCATGGACACTCACCCCCGATGAATCTATACAAAGCGTGTCATCGCTTCCACCCGGTAACGACCGAACCCTGGCCTGGTCAAGCCTGAATAATGAGATTGCCGTGAACAATACAAACGGCATTATCCGGTCTGACGGCCTTTTTGCTGTACTTGACGGAACTGATGTTGACAGCGGTACAGCGGCTGAGATCGGTTTCGCAGCAGCACTGGGCAAACCGGTCACTGCCTACAGGGGTGATTTCAGGATGGCCGGCGATAATGAAGGTTCAATTGTGAATCTCCAGGTGGCCTACTTTATATACAGGGCGGGAGGTAAAATCACTT
>CAYTSF010000027.1:4450-28431 GCA_964440335.1 uncultured Leptospirales bacterium | reverse complement strand
GTCGCAAGGGGCGCATCAAATTCCCTGGGAGAAAAAATCCTCTCGAGAATTATATTGGCCCTGTTGCGTATCTCATGTATATCATGGCCCGACGCAGCGACCAGTATCTTTATTACTTCGCGCAGAGACTGAGCGTCATAGCCTTTCTTGTACTCCCTGGCGTAATTCTCCAGTTCAATGATTGCCTCAAGGTTCGCTTCAAAATCAAAATTGAGTTCACTCCCTTTCAGCCTGGCATTGAGTTTGCTCACCAGGTCGTCCCTGCGGTCTTCGTCGAACCGCTCCAGCGTCCTGGGCTGTACCTCCTCCCTGAAACGCTGCTCGGTCATCGTTGAATACTCGATGACACTGTCTACCAGGTAATTTATGAGCAGCGATATCTCCGGGGAGAACACGGTGGAGTGGGAGTAACCTGTCTCTATTGCGCGCTCCTCCACTTCAAGCAGGTACCTGAAAGCCTCGAATATCCTGGGGTCCTGCCTGTTCTTCCATTCATTAACTGTATCAAAGGTCTTCAGCCCCAGGTATATGGATGGGACCTCCTGCCATTCGGGGCCCTGCCCCACGTGGGCAATTACAGTTGTCTGGTTCGATATGTGGTGAAACGTGGGCCTGCCGGGAAGCTCCTGCACAAGAACGATCCTCCTTGTTGCGATGAGCCTGTTCTCGGACTGCGCAGCGCCCCTGTGCAGGGTTGCTATGGCATTGGTTACCCTGGCAAAAAACCTGGTGTCACCCGCAAGCTTTTCCCTGAAGTTTTTGCCAGCGCCCGCATTTGTGTCCATGAGCGCGCCCGCCATTTCAAAAAAACGCTCCCTGTACAGTTCAGCGGGGTCGCCGCTCCTTATACGGTCAATGATATAGTTATCAGGATAGAACTCGTAGCACCTCCCCTCTTTGTACGCGGTGCCTATGGATTCCTTGACCGCTGAATCGCGTATGAGGTTTTCGTCAGAGACCCTGAACCTGCTGAGGCTTGTAAGTGTGCTGTTTTCCAAATCCTGTACCTTTTATTTAACAATCTCCTTTAATCATCCCTCAGTGGATTTTTAAAGGGTCGGTTTTGCGGGACAAACCCTTAAAAAAATGCGTCTACGGACCATTTGTAAAATAACATGCTCTAAAAAAAGCTGAACATCCTGTATCACCGGCCGGCCAGTTTCACATGGCAGCTGCCGGAATTGTACCCTGAACCATAGAAAAATTCAGAACACCCGGCTCTTCAGCCGCCGCGATGGCGAACACCTTTTCAAAAGGACCGTGGAATTGTTATTTACTTTTTAAGCAGTTCCATAAAAACAGGAAACTGTAAGAAGCTGTATTAATCATACTGTTTTTTATAATAAAATCAAGTATATGTTTCATATTATCGCATTTTTAAAAAACATATTGGCGCAAAGTCTGTCTTAACACAATGAGCCAGATGAATAAAAAAAGCAGCTTTCAGGGGATAAAATTTGTTTAAGCGTAACGTCCTTTTAATTATATTTAACTGAAAAGCTGTACATCAAAGGAGCGATATATGAGTCCTACCAGTACTGAAAACAAAATTTTTGTAGACCTGAAATTCGGGCCTAAATGGACATATATATCCACGGTCAGGACTTTCGTAGAAAATTTTATGGCCATATCCCTTTCCGACAAAAAAAAGGCTGGCATTATTGCCATGTCTGTAAACGAGCTTATTGAGAACGCAATCAAGTATTCCGATAAAGAGAGCATACAGATCAAGTTCCAGATTTTAACAAATGAAAAAAAAATCTATGTGAACGTGTCCAATCACGCATCAGGCGAGGAGGAGCGGAACCTTGACAGCATCCTGGCCGAAATAAACAGCCTGCCGCCGCTTGAGGCATACATGAACAGGATGAAACTGAGCATTGACTCCCCGGGCAGGAGCTCCATCGGGCTCGCGAGGATCAGGTACGAATCAAAAGCGGAGATCAGCCACACCTATGATTCTGACGGGCTCATAAATGTTCATGCTGCAATTCCTATTGAAAACGACGAGGTGGATGATGAGCACATTTAATATTGACCCTGTTACATTTGACAATGCAACAGCCAGCCTCGAGGAGGAGAACGGCGGCATAAGCCTGGTGCTCTCCGGCGACATTGACATGCGCGATACATCAATCGAATTCCTGCCATACCTGCTCAGGATCCATGATGCGCTTGTGCAGAACAACGTAAAAAAACTGAGGCTTGACCTTCTGAACCTGACCTTCATGAATTCCAACGGTATAAAGTCCATGATAAACTGGATCATGAAACTCAGCGAGCTTCCGGATAACAGAAGGTATAAAATACACATAGCATCCAGCAGCGTAATAGCATGGCAGGAAAGCACGCTCCCGGTTTTATGCAAGCTCTTCCCCGACTTCATAGTAATCGAACAGGAATGACAACAGGCCGGTTACCCGATGCAAAGTGAGGATGCAAGGAACCCGAACCTTTCGCTCTATTTCATGGAGGACAACCCGGTCGAGGCAATCCTCATCAAGGACTCACGCAGTGACTCCGTCCTCATGAACCACATATTCAGAAAAATGTTTTCAATCGTCGATGTAAGCACAATCAACGAAACCCTTTTATGCATAACGCAGAACAGCGATGACATCGCAGCTCTCACAACCAGGATCAATTCCCTGGACAACAGCCTCTCGGACAAACCGGTAAGGATTACAAGCAGGGGCAGGTACTATCATTTTTACATCTACTACCATTCCGATTACGAACTTGTAATAATCCATGCGCGCGACATGGCCGAATTCGAGAAGCTCACGACACAGCTTGACGATTATGCGCGCGGCCTGGTGCAGAACATCTTTGACCTGGAGATATCACAGAGAAAACTGATTCAGTCAAAGAACAGGCTGAACCGCCAGCTCAAGGCCTCGAGCGAACTTGGACTGACAACATACGAATCCCACAAGAACACCAGGGCAATTTTCAGGATTTTCACGGAGATAGCGGCCTCAACCCTCGACATAGAAAGATGCGGCATATGGCTGCTCGAAGACAACTGGGAAAAGATCCGTTGTACCGACATGTTTTCATCATCAAGGTCGCAGCATTATGCCGACATCAGCTTCACGTGCAAAAAATACCCCGAACTCCTTAAGTCCATAAAAAGCACACGACTCATAAAAGCGGATGACGCCTACAATGCCCGTGAAATCAGCGAGCTCCGCGAAGTATACCTCGAACCGAACTCAATCAGGTCTGTGCTGCTGTCAACTATCATTTTAAAAGGAAAAATCGCCGGCATTGTCACCTTTGAACATCCGGGGAGCATCCGCACATGGGAGGATGATGAATGCGGATTTGCCATTATCTTCGCAGACCATGTTGCGCGCATCCTCTCAGACGTGGAAAAAAGCATTCTCGAATCACAGCTCATTCAGTCGCAGAAGATGGAATCAATCGGAACCCTTGTGGGGGGCATTGCCCATGACTTCAACAACCTCCTGGGCGGAATCGTAGGCTCACTCTCTCTTCTCAAGTACAACTACAGGAACATGGACGACGAGGAATTTTTAAAATACCTGGGGGTAATGGAAAACGCATCGGGCCGTGCAACAGACCTTGTGAAACAGCTGCTCACCGTTGCAAGAAAACAGGACCTCTCCATGTCGCCTGTTGACCTGAACAATGCCATCGGGCATATTGTCAAAATATCCAAAAACACATTTGACAAGTCGGTCGAGATAAACTATCACAACTACAGCGAACCGGCCATAACAAACGCAGATCCCATACAGATCGAGCAGGTGCTTCTGAACCTGTGTATCAATGCGTACCACGCAATGACCATAATGCGCGGCGAAAATGAACCCGGCGGCGGCACCCTCACCATAGGAATAAAAAAAATCCATCCCGATGAGGCATTCCACGATCTTCACCCCGGCGCGCCCGGCGATGATTACTGGAACATTTCCATCGAGGACACGGGCATCGGGATGGCCCCGAAAACCCTCGAAAGGATTTTTGAACCGTTCTTCACGACCAAAAAAAATACGCAGGTCAAGGGCTCCGGCCTCGGGCTTACCATGGTCTATAACATTATCCGCGACCACGGCGGGTTTATCGATGTGCAGTCAGAACCCGGTTCAGGTTCAGTTTTTAACGTCTACCTGCCGGTATATACACAGCAATATACAGAGGCAGCCGAGGAGCCTGCAAAAAAAATATTCCAGGGAGAGGGGCTTATTCTCATAATTGATGATGAAAAACTCATGAGGATCACCACCAAAAAAATGCTCCAGGCTTCAGGTTACAGCGTCATCCTCGCCGAAAACGGAGAAGAGGGGATGCAGGTATTTACTGAAAAGCACAATGAAATCAGGGCTGTAATACTCGACATGGCCATGCCGAAAAAAAGCGGCCGCGATGTGTTTTATGAAATGCGGAAGATTGATCCCGGCGTGAGGGTACTCCTGGCGACAGGATACATGCACGACGAAAGGTCAGAAGAAATCCTGAAGTCAGGAGTGAAGGGTTTTATCCAGAAACCGTTCTCGATATACGAACTGTCCGAAGCCATGTACAATGTGATAAACAGCTGACTATTCCCGGCGCTTCATCACAACCATTGTTATGTCATCATGTTTTTTGTATCCTTCAAGGTTTGCCAGTATGAGGGATTTTATCTCGCCGGGCGACCTGCTGCCTGACTCCGCCAGGAGCTGTTTCAGACGGCCCCTGGAAAACAGGTTCCTTTCACTGTCCATCGCCTCTGTAATCCCATCGGTATAGAGAAGAAGTACATCGTCCTTTTCAAGCATCAGCTCTTCATCAGTCATGAATGTCCTGATCTCATCCTGCAGACCCAGCCACATCCCTTGCGTCTTAATGGTTTCGACCTCGGCCTTCGAGCTCCTGTAAATCATAATATCCTCATGCAGGCCCGAATACAGGAACCTTCCGCCCGGCAGACACGTAAAGATGGTTATTGTGATAAACTTGTCTTCGCCCAGGGAGCGGATGTTGGATGTGAGCACACGGTTTATGTCAGAGAGGAGCTTTGAGGGGCTCGTATGCGGGTTCTTGTACAGCACCGTTTTGATAGAAGTCTGCAGCATCATCATTACAAGGCCGGCCGGGACACCGTGCCCCGAAACGTCGCCGATCACGACCCAGTTGACGCCTGACACGCTTATGATATCATAATAATCACCGCCGACCTGGTCTGCCGGCGTCATGTGAACCGCCACATCATATCCGGGCAGCTGCGGTTCCAGAGGCAGGAGAATTGTCTGTATCTTCTTTGCCAGTTTCATCTCGCCCCACAGCTCATCCCTGGCCTCAACCAGTGCGTGGTTTGCAGACTTGATCTCTGAACTGTATTTTATGAAGTAGCGGGCGAATTCACCTATCTCATCCTCGTTCGTTATATCCGAAAGTTCTTTCAGATCATCGTTCCAGCTTTTACTTTCACGAAGGATTCCTATAATCCTGTTAACTGGATTAACAATGAACGATGCGACTATCACACTTGCATACATGGAAAGGAACAGCGACACGAGTACAAGCATTACAACCAGCAGAATAAACAGCCATATCCTGTTATGCGAAGCCTGCTGCATCTGGCCGCTCATCCGGTCCTGGAGCTTCATCAGCTGGTTAAGGTCCTCATAGAGAAGGCTGAACTGGTCGTCCCCCATCTGGAGCATCATGGTCGCAGAGGTCACATCCCCCACATCAATAGTCGATTCCTTTGCGAATTGCGCCCTGGTCCGGAACTCCTCGTTTTTCTTAAGCACCGAGGCAAATGTCCTGCGTTCCTGCTGCTCCAGGCCCTCCTCAGCAAGGATTTTTTTTATCATATCCGACACTTCTTCAAGGTCTTTTATATGCCGGTCCAGGAGTTTCTCTACATATTCTTTGTTGTAACCAGACTGGGCCCAGAGCAGCCCCTTGTGCAGGCCGGTATTGGCCTGGTTTATCTTAATAACAATCTCTGAGCTCTGCTTGAATATGTAGAAACGTTTTTCAAAAATTTCATCAACTATGAGGCGCTGATCAATGAGAAACCCGCAGAAAATTATCCCGAGTAAAATGAAACATACAACCGCGACATAGGGGACAAGAAATATTTTTTTTAATATGGGGCTGTTGCGTATAAATTCAGTTATGCGGGGAGGCAGGTTGATTCTGATATTCAAAAACCTTTCGGCGAACTTATGCAGATTCATTCTTTTCTCCCCTGATATCTTTCATTGAGGGAATCAAGATCAGTCCTTCAGGTAAAATCCGTCATTGAGAATATAATCTCCCATGCGGTAGAAATACGTAAGTTTATCCTCGGCCTTCAGTGTTTTGGGATGAGCCCATTTATACGAAACCCATCCCTCCCCTTTATAAAGCGCGATGCGCACTATATCTTTCATGAAGAGCTTGCCGTCAGCGTCCTTTATCTCAAAAAAATCGCGGTTTTCAATGGCCTTATTGATTGGATGTGCAACTACTATTGCGTTTGATTTAAAATCGGTTTTAAAGATCCAGATATAGTAATCTCCCGATACAAAATTTTTCCTTCGTGGATCAGCGGGATTTTTAAGTATATCGATAAGTTTTTCAACGCTGTTAGACTCTGCGAAGGCTATGCCCCGCTTGAGCTGCGCCACTGTAAAAGCTGATTTGCTGCCGTACTTTGCTGCCAGTTTCTCTGCTTCAAGGTCAATGGGTTTTTCACCGGTTTCAAGCTGCTGCATATCGCTGCCTGCCTGTTCCAGGCCTTCGTTGTTGTCATTATTTTTACATGAAATAATTGATATAAGTATGCAGACGACCGCAAAAAAAGAAAAAGCCCTGGACATTATCTTCATTATAAAAACCCTTTCATATCATTTTAACTGCATCCACGAATTCATAGTGACTAAAACAATACCTGCTTACCCTTATAAAGGAGCATCTATCAATAACATTCCGGATGCTTCCATACGGGTAAAACATTGTTTAAACCAGATTTTTACTCATGGGATGAAAAAAACTGATTCACCGATGCCCATTTTTAATATAATCAAATTATAAAAATATTCCATATAAAATATAAACTTAAAAGTTTTATGATAAAATACATATATAACTTGAAATTTCTGAAAGATTACAATATTAATTTCATTAAATGTATTTTCAGTATTAATGCCTGAATTCAAGGTATAAAATGCTGTCTCATCCCGCAGCCAAAGGCAGCGAGGTGATATAATCTTTAATTTTATACCATTCATAAAATAATAGACTTGTTTTCAAACTGGCGTTTGAAGCCCTCAGAAAGCCTGAAGAGGGCTTTTTAAGGGGATGCCCCTTAACCCGGTAAAAAATGAGATGGGAAACAAGTCTAATATACATAAAATGAAACTACATCCGCCCGCCGGAGGCGGGCTGAAAACAATAGCAGCTATGGAATACCTGTTCCGTATGGGTATATAAAGATAAAAACCGGTGTTTTTTATGACTTTCAACATGCACACATTTTCAGTGGCACTGCTTATTAATATCGTTATTCAGGTACTGGCGATCAGTGCGCAGTTCATGGTTAATAAAACCCACAGGGGTCCTGGTTTATGGTTATCGTCATTTATAGCGGCAAGTATAGGACTGCTGATCACTGTAAACAATTACGTTCCTGCTTCTACCACCCTGCAGATTCTTATTTCAAATTTATTATATGTCGCAGGCGCACTTCTTCTCTATATGGGTATAGCAAGATTTTTTGAAAAGAAAGAGAACATCCGGCTTATCATTACTATTTTTACAATCTTCTGCGTCAGTTTTACATATTACTGCCTTGTTGACAGCAATATCAGGATGCGGATCATAATATTCTCGCTTACATGGTCGGTAATATCCTTTCTCATCTGTTACACTCTTGTCAGATACAGGAGCCGCTTTACGCGAACCTCCAGCATGGTTCTGGCAGTGGTATTTTTTTTCACCGGTATATTTTTTATCATACGCTCGACAGTAACCGTCATTGAACCTCCGATTGAATCATTTTACACTCCGTCCCGGATACAGATAGCGCTGCTTATCGTATTGTTAATTGCAAGCAACAGCATAACATATTCGCTGATAATGATGGTAAGCCAGAGGCTCTATGCCGAGATGAAAGAAGCACGGGACCGCTTTGAGCTTATCTTCCATACAGGCCCGGATGCGGCGCTCATCACAGATCTCGAATCGGGCAATATTGTTGAAGCGAATGAAGGATTCTTCACGCTAAGCGGTTACACCAGAGAAGAACTGGAAAACCATACTGTAACAGGATTGAATATTCTCGAAAGCCTGAAGGACAGGGAAAAAATTCTGAGTGAATTTGAAAAAAACGGCAATTGCATCAACTCTGAAGTGGATTACCACCGTAAAGACGGTACTCATAAATTTGCCATAATATCAGCCACACCGGTAACCCTGAACGACAGGCCATGCATAATATCCCTTGCGCGGGACATCACCGAACGCATAACAGCCGAAGAAAAACTCAAGGAGGCAATGAAAGAAGCGATCGCCAACAGGGAAAAAGCCGAAACGGCAAAACAAGAAAAGGAACTTCTGCTTAAAGAGGTCCATCACAGAATAAAGAACAACATGAACACCATAATGGCCCTGCTTTCACTGCACTCTGACACGGTGAGTGACCAATCAGCTGTTGCCGCCCTCAGGGAGGCCGGCAGCAGGGTCCGCAGTATGATGATACTCTATGACAAACTCTACCGTTCGGAGTCATTCAGGGAAATAGCTGTCAGGGAATACATCGCCCCCCTTTCAGATGAAATAGTAAATGAATTTCCTCACAGGTCCCGGATTACCATTAACAGGCAGATTGACGATTTCATCATGGAATCACAGACGCTCTTCCTGATCGGCATCATCACAAACGAACTTATAACCAACATAATGAAATACGCTTTTGAGGGCATGGACAGAGGCACAATAAACCTTATCATGCAAAAAAATGGAAACCATGTAAAAATCATAATTTCTGATAACGGTATCGGGCTGCCCGGATCTTTCGACTTAAAACAGTCAGCAGGTTTCGGGCTGCAGCTTGTTAGCATGCTGGTAGGCCAGTTGAAGGGCAGCCTTAAAATTGAAAGCGGCAACGGCACAACCGCCCTTGTTGAATTTGATGTCTGATTAAACCGCAGAAATCATAGATACGGCCTGAACAGGTTTATTCCCCTGACTGAAGTTGACAGTCCGCCGGACCGGGACAGCAGCCCGGACCCGTACCTCCAGAAGTGCCGCGCGAATTGATGTAACACAATCATTTCTGCATTTTTTTGACCATACCGCTGAAGCGTTCATAAAAATCCTTGAGGTTGTCATTCTCACGCAGCTCCCTCATTACGGGTTCTTTACCCTCCATGATATCCTGGATTTGCTGTGTCATCACATATATAGGCCCTGAAATTGTATGGGTAATCCTGATCATGTAATAAAACAGCAGCACCCCCATGAAAATCATTATCCCGGCAATGATGAATATGACAATAAGTCCGATTTTTAAAATCCCAGTTAAGAGTGTGATGTGCTGTTCGATAACCTTTACACTTTTTCTATGATCTTCAGAAATCCTGGATGACTTAAGCATCAGGTCAGAACTGGATGTCATATCGGCATATTTGATAAAAGCATTCACTATGTTCTGTTCAGTCTCAAGGGCCCCGCGCAGGTCCTTTATGGTACCTGTTATTTTCTTCTCTGTAAAAGCGGTATGGACTACCAGAAGCACAATAACGACAAAGAGTACAACAAAATAGAAACGCATAACAGAGAACGCAGTGCCCAGCTGCAGTTGTTTATTTATGAGCTTTTTCCTTTTCATGTAGTTTCTCCGGAATTTAATACAATCATAAACTGGTTTTCCACAGTTGCAATTATACCGGGCCCGGCTTCAGCGGGCGCAGGCGACAGCATTATGTTTATATCCATTTTATGAATGGCATGGATGCATCAGTCTTTGTTCAATTCAGGGCAAGTAACTTTGCAGTTCCGGATTTTATGATAAATTTCAGAAAACCTGGTCTGTTCTACTTGCCCGTAATCAAAAAAAATTGCATAGTCATACTAAATGCCTTGAAAAAAAAATGCAACTATGAAAATGTCTCTATATTACCGGTTTCCATAAAATATATAAAATGAAAAAAACGACTTTTACCATAATAACAGCAACGCTGACAACGTTACTCAGCACTGCTACCCTATTCGCAGCGCCTGACAAGGGCCCGGTGATAAAGCTTCTCCTGGTGCCATCAGGTATCGGGGTCTACAATATCCCCTATGATTATTCAATAAACGGCGGCACGGGCAGCAGCCTGACATCGGGTTCATCTTACAGTGGTGATGCGACATTGGATACACTGAGCGGGTATTCAGTATCGTGCGGATATTTCTATGACTGCCTGCAGGCCGATCTCTCATTTTCACGCTTTGCCACAGACAACCTTTACCCCGGAGAGGCCTACACTGCGGATGACAACAAAACCGTGGACGTAACGGCATGGGACTTTGACGCCAGGGCCGGATACCGATTCTTCGATCCCGGCGACACCTCCTACACATGGATATACCTCGGCATACGGCACAGCTGCATCGAAACTTCATTCAACAGCACTGAGGCAGACGCCACGGGCATAATCGCCGGTATTTATGGCTTCAACAGTTACGGCCTCTCCTCTCCCTTCGAGTTTGTTTTAACATACGAAATCTACAGCGCAGTTTTTATCCAGCCATGGAACAGCCTTGATAGCGACGTCAGAATCGACGACAGGAGGAAGACAGCTGCGGACCTGGGATTTTCACTGGGCCTGGGCTGTCAGTACGAACCCAACGGGATCTCGGTTTTACTGAAGGCATCACCTTTCTATTCCTTCAGGAGGTACGGTAAAACAGACGACGGTGAAGAGAGGAGAACAAATGTTTCAATGGGCGGAGCATATATAGGGATTGAGGTGATTGTTTCAATCCCCGATTACAACAACAATTCTACAGACTAGCGGCATACACGGATGGGTGATCCCTTGAATAGAATATTACATTTTACCGGCTGTTGTGCGACCATGCTAATACTGACAGCGTGCTCGTCTATCCCCTATGAAAAAAACAGGATCACTGACAGTATCGGCGGCACACCGGACAACATTGTGCTCAATTACGAAAACCGGGTGCAGCAGTACGATGAATCGATCGTCGATTCGCACATGAGGATTTACATAGAGATTGAGGGCCCGTGGATCGTCAGCGTACCACTGTTAAAACACCCGGCAGGCATATACAGCGTGGCGCCCATCGAGGGCACAGCCGTATACCTGGTAAGGATAAGTGAAAAAGGAAAAATACTTTCATACGAAAAAAAACTTTCGGCCGGACTTGGGCTTGACTCGCTGGCAGAGGAGATCATCAAAGATGTAAAGGTTGAGCCTGCGTGGCTCGCCGGAAAAACAGGCGAGTCTCTTGCATGGATCAGGATTTCGTTCAGGATGGACAGTGCGGAATGAAAAGATTTATTACATCAACAATCCTGCTCCTGTGCTGTGCAGACCTCTATGCCCTGACGGTATCGGGCAGAGTAACAGAGAGTGAGTCCGGGAAAGCAATATCCGGAGTATCTGTGGCCATTGAAGAGCTGAAAATGGTCACCATAACGGATGCAGAGGGTTCATTCAGGTTTGACCAGGTCGATGCCGGTTACTACACAGTAATCACTGCCCATCCCCTCTACGGCAACAGGAGCATCAGCATCCGTGTTAAAAGGGAATTTAAAATTGATATCGAGCTCTCTGAAAAAACATACGAAGCCGGCACTGTATTAAACAAAGGCAAGGGAGTGGAATGGAGGCCGGGCAGCCAGTACATCACTTCAGATGATATTAAGCTTATGCCCATGAGTTCTCCCGGCGATTCACTGCGCCTGCTTCAGTCGCTCCCCGGCGTCGGGAGTTCGTTCACCCTTTCCAGCGTACCTGTGATAAGAGGGCTCAATCCGGTTTATGACAGGGTCTACATCGACGATCTTCCTGTTTACTATCCTTATCACTACCTGCCCCCTGCGATCCCGCTCTTATCATCCATCAATGAAACTGTAATAGACAGGGCAACAATAATCAAGGGCCCCGGCCCCCTGTTCTATGACGACTGCATCGGCAGCGTAATACAGGTTAAGACAAAAGAGGTGGATAAGCCCGGAATCAATGGCGGAATAATACTCGACCCTGCATTGCCCACGATTTATTGCGAGGCCGCCCCCATACCGGACCTTACAATTCTTTTCGCAGGGAGGAGAAGCTATGTGGACCTGCTATACGGCGCAGTGGATATAAACATGGACAACGAGTTATACCTCCAGGACCATTACCTGAAAGCCAGGTATAACCTCTTTTCAGATCACAGGCTCTACTTCATTTCAACCGGCTCCAAAGATTTTATCAATAATGACAGCATAGAGGCCGGAACCTCGTACATTACCGAGGCCTTCAGGTGGCAATATCTCATAAACAACAGGTTTCTCCTGGACACATCATTCATGTACAACTCAGTTGAACAGTACTTCAGGGAAAAGGACAAATCCGAAGAGGGCATGGAGCTGTATCTTAACTTCAATCCATCCATTTACCGGCTGTCCCAGACGCTCAACGCATCCCTGGACATGGTCAGCATGAAGACCGGGTACGACTTTACAGTTCATGACGGCGGTGTTTCAGGGACCATCATGATTTCGGACTTTGTCAATTCAAGGGCTGACAGCAACAGCGCAGACCAGTACTACCCAATTGAGGGAGTATCATTCTCGTTGTTTAACGAAACCCTGTTCAGCCTTGACCCCTTCAGCCTGAACCTGGGCGCAAGGTATAAATACTTCGGTCCTCTTGAGAACCATTCATTGTCATACAGGGCCATGGCTTCATACACTAACAGCAGTTATGACTTTAAACTTTATGCCGGCGGTGGATCATACCGCGCGTGTCCCGACATGTACTACTACGCAGGGGGGATGACCGGGAAACCGGAACTGGCAGAGTCATGGAACGCGGTGCTTGGCATGGAAAAACGGATAGCGCAATGGCTCACAGGACAGGTTGAATCATACTACTCCGGTTACGACAACCTCTTCTACAGCGACATGAGCGAGGAGCGGGACAGGAGGTACAGGCGGTACCTGCAGATCAACCCATTCTCGCAGGACAGGAGCGGCAAGGCCTGGGGCATTGAATGTTTCCTCAAGGGAGACTATGGCAGGTTTCACGGATGGATAAGCTACGCGCTTTCTGCCTCAAAAATGAGCGATGGGAGCAGCGAGTACAGCTCGGACTACGAGCAGACACACATCCTCAGGGTAATGTTTGAGGCGGACCTGGGCAGGTGGGTGCCATCTGCCGCATGGCACTACTACTCGCTCATGCCCTACACTCCCATTACCGGCTCGGCCGCAGAGGATTCTGGCGAATACAGCCCTGTATACGGTGAATACAACTCTGAGTCTTACGGCAACCACCACAGGCTCGATGCAAAACTTACATACAGGGGCGACGGAGTGCGCTTCTACGTCGAGGTCACCAACCTGTTTTACGTCGATGGCTACGATTCCGGAAAAGAGGAGTTCAAGACCAACGACACATACCTCTTCCCGCTGTTTGACACGGGGGAACCATACAGCAGCAGCAACCCCACAATAAAAAAAGATATCGTCCCGGTATTTGCGTGGATAGGATGGGAAATATGTTTCTGAGAATAACAGCCGCGACCATGCTGATCCTGCTCCCTTTATACGCAACCGGCGCAATAAACGCCACGGATATTTATGACAGCAAAGAGGCGAAGAGCGACCTTGAGATTCTTGAATCGATTCATTCAAGGCACCCGGAAGACCTGAAGAACCTGAGGCGCATTGTTGAGCTCTCGTTCTCACTTGAAGAATTCGGGAAGACCGGTAAATACTGCGACATCTACCTGTCCATCGAGAAAGAAAGCGGCGTTGCCTACATTAAGATCATCGCCGCAGCTTCAGAGGGAAAGTTCAAGGAAGCCGCAGACATGATAGACCCATTCATTAAGACATACAGGTCTGAACTGAACAGCCGCGACATAAAACTCCTCAAATACAGGGAGGAGATATACAGAAAATCATCGGTAACATATGCATACCCCGCCGGATCGGAGATGACATCATGGGGTAACAATATACTCATTAAAAGCCCCGTGCCCCGCGACGGCCTTTACCTGGCATATGATACAACAGTGAGCAGCCACAACATTTTCATATTAACAGATCAAAAGTCAAAACAGGAGCAGCGTTGCCCCGTCTATCTTGAAGGTCTCCCTTTTAAATCAATCAACTTTGTCTCGCTATCCCACGATGGCAGGGAGGTGCTGGCCAGCTCATCATCGGGCAATAGATCCGGCATCTACACCCGCAGGTATATCGCGGAGGAAAAAAAATGGTCTCAGTGGGATAAACCGGAAAACCTCAATCCCGGAGACTGGAACCACTTCCCGAATTTTGTCGACAGCAGGACCGTGATCTTCTCATCAAACGACGGCATGGACTTTGACCTTTTCATCGCACAGAAAGAAAAAGACGGCACCTGGGGAAAGGCCCGTAAACTTGAAGGCATAAATACACCGCTCGATGAAATCTCTGTTTACCTTCACCCCGACGGCAAAACGCTCTGCTTCGCCTCTGACGGTTACGAGGGGATGGGAGGATTCGACATGTACATGGCCATTCTCCAACGCAAAGGGGAGAGCTTCGAGGTTACCGGGATAAAAAACGTTACTGGTGCCAACACCTTCAGAAACGAAAAATACCCGCTTTTTATCGCGGCGTCGGGAGACCGGGCATATTTCAATTTCAGGATCGGGATGCAGCGGGATGTTTACCTCTGCAAAGATATCCCCTACAGGCCTGAACCGGTTTTCTTTTATTGCGCGGATGTGGTTGATGGTGAAACCGGAAACCCGGTAAGCATTGCCACTGCTGATTACAGGGACGCTGATGGAGCGGCTGTATTCACAGGCATGGTCCAGGCTGACGGATATACCGGCACATCGCTTTTCAGAAAAAGGAAGTACACCTTTACCATAACCGCAGAGGGATACGAAAGCATTACGAAAAAAATATCTTACATCGGGAATGCCGACACTGTCAGGGAGACTATACGCCTCAAAAAAACAGCTGCAAAGAAAACAGAAGAACCGGGTGGAGAAATCACAGTTCTTGTCACAACCCTCAGGACGTTTAACTGCGGGAATGACATCCTGAAACCCGCGCAGTCACTGCTTGAGAAATTCGGCGGCGACACAGCGCAGGTCAGGATCATTAAAGATAGTGCCTCCTGCGGCGATGAACAATGCGCCATTGATGCCGGGAAAAAATCCGGTGCGGCATATGTAATCATCGGCAGCATAACCGCTAAAAAGGAATCGGGGATGGAGACACTCGGCGATTCAGGGGGAGACCAGTACCTTGCCCGGAAGGTAACAGGTACTGTCTATACGGTTGAGCTGAGGCTCGTTGAAGTTTCAACCGGCAGGGTGATAGTTACGGCCAGGAAGAGCGTGGATAAAGCAGATGCCATTAAACGTATTGTTGCGGAATTTTTAAAGAAGGCTGCGGCAGCGATCATTAACTAATCAAATCGCAACCGGTGTTCCTGGACGCAGCGGTTGAATCCGGCCCATGACATTGATTTCATGCCCTTTCACCGGTCACGGGCAATACCTTCAAAAACATAACACTTCATATATGTGTCATTATTAGTCTTGACAGATTTTTTTTCCATATTCCATAATATGCGGATCAATATGCGGGTAATCTGCTGCTTTGCGCCATTATTTATGCACGGCATATTTAAAAGCATCGTTCGGTTTGTCTTTAACTCTGACCCGGCCCCTTATAAAAAGGTCACATAATAGTCAGGGCATCCGCTTTTTAATACTATTTCCATTACTAATGTGCCATATCTAATTGAATATCGGGGAGATGACATGAAAAAAAATCAAGAAAGGAACCAGCTCATAGAAAATGACGAACTTTTCTCACAGGTGCTCATAACCAACAACCGCAGGCTGATATATGCAATCCTTTCAATATTTCTCCTGGCAAACCTGGCAACAATAGCGATCAAGCTGTCTGGAAAAGGCTCGAATTACCTTAGTTTTTACAACATCGCAATAGAGTTTATCCTCATAGTGGCAATACTCAGCGTTACCTTTTACCTGGCCCGTATCCTCCGGGGCAGAATAATATCCGGATACACCACCATCACCGGAATCATGCTCTGTCTATGGGTATTCCAGATCATCCTCTATGGCGCGACCGAGCTTTTCGCAGTAAACTACATTGCACTTGCACTCAGCGTATTCTACTTCAGCTGGAAAAATACCATGTACACCTTTCTGCTCGCGGTAACCGCACAGGCATTGCTGTTCATACTGAGGCCCGAACTGCTGCCCGGCGGCCCGGCTAGTAATACGATAATCAGGTTCCTTGTATATGTATGGGTGGGATTCAGCGCAGCAGCCGGGGCCGAGACCACAAAAAAAATCCTCAAACTTGCGATAGTAAAAAATCATGAGGTGCGCATGCATTCAGACAACATGAAAGCCGCCGCCGGTGAGCTGGTCGAATCAATTTCTGTGCTGAAAAATCAAACTGAAGACCTTCACGAAGTATCCGAAAACCTGCGCACCATATCACAGGATGAAGCAGCATCGCTGGAAGAGGTATCCGCGTCAACCGAGGAACTGTCCGCCAGCTCGGATGCCCTGAGCGGCATAGCAAAATCGCTGAAGAGCGAACTTGACATCAACATGGATTCAGTGAGGGACCTTGAGCATGTCAACGTCAAGATGCAGAATGACGCGAAGCAGATAAACACGACCCTGATCGAAGTATCCGACTACTCGAAGAAATCCGCGAAGCAGATAATGAACACCAGGGAGGAATTTAATACCCTGAAACAGAAGAGCACCGAGATGTCAAATTTCATAGAGATAATAAACGACATCGCTGACAAGGTAAACCTTCTATCTTTGAATGCAGCCATAGAGGCAGCCAGGGCCGGCGAATACGGCAGGGGATTTGCAGTGGTAGCGGACGAGATATCAAAACTCGCAGATGCAACCACCCTCAATTCGAAGGAGATAGCCCGCATCATCAGCGAAAACCACAAACTAATCGATAACAGCAGCGAAGTGATAAACACATCTGTCGGAATGATAAATGACATGAACGACTCTGTGCTTAAAATCAGGGAGGAGATCAGCAGCGTCGCCAATCTCATGACCGATATTGACAGGACAATCCTTGTGATAAAAAAACTTAACGAACGGATACATGAATCGAGCAGGATTATAGAAAATTCTACAAATGAGCAGACGCTCTCAACAGATGAACTGAGCAAAACATCTCACCATATATCGCTTGGCTCACAGAAGATCGTTGAAATATCAACGCAGATTTATGACGCCATAGGGGTCATAAACTCAACGGCTACAAAACTGGACAGCCTTTCAAGAAGCATGACATTGTGACGGTCCCGGCAGCAATTGACGCATTAAGTTTATGCTGCGGCCGGGAACTCCGCGCAACAACCCGTGAATAAAAAGCAGGCTGAATTATACAGCCATATGTGTATTGAAAAATATGCCGGATAGAGACATTCCCTCATCAGTACCGCCACAGGTCGTTGAGCCTGGAGCTGTTACCATCCGAGTCAACTCCCCCAGCCGCCAAAAATCCACATGTACCCTTATTTATCCATCCAGTATTACAACAGGAGCATTTTACCTTGACAGGACACTGCGGGTCCCATATGCTCAATAAAATCTGATCTTCACCCACACCATCTTTGCACAGGGGCTGTTATGCTGAACAGAAAGGAGTTCCTTGAAAAATCCGCCATTTTTGCCGGCACCTTGACCGGTGCAACGCAGTTCATTTCACTCACCAGAGAACTGTTTGCCGAAGAGGCTCCGCCTCGCGTGGCCACAGACCTGGCCTTTATCGACATAGCCGGACTTGGACGCACCATGGAACGCATAGATACATTTGGCGACCCCGGCGAAGGCGCTGCCATATCATCATCTTTTTTTAAACCGGACATGGAACTTTCAGAGTTCTGCGGCCTTTACTGCGCCGCAGCGAAAAAACTTTACGGCATAGCCCCTGACAAAAACGGCAGCTGCGACGGAACAGCCTTTGCGCTGTTTGGCGACACAATCCTTGAACTTCTGCAGTCACTTATAACCATGGCCGAAAACTCTGTCTATGGCTGTCACATTAAAAGCATGATGGGGGTATACCACGGCATGACCGTGTTGAATCTGGCTGAATCGGGCGAAATAGTCCAGCTTGCCGCCAACGCAGCCGGGTTATGGAAATCTCTCATAACATCGCACACCGGCAAAGGTGAGAACAAGGTACGGTTTGCCAGCGCCGGACTATACCAGAGGGATTATCAGCCATCCTTCAATGACACCGACATGATCGGTTACTTTACAAAAAAGAATTCATGGGGAGATTCCGGGAGCTGGAGCTTCCTGTCCATGAAAGAGGATTACATGCAGAGCATTTCAACCCAGAGGTACCTTTGCAGGGCAATATACAGCAGGTACTCCATGCTGTCATCCTTTGAAAAATACATGGCATTCCTCTCCAATGAAAGTGAAAAAATTTATGGCAGCAACGAGATCACCGCAGGCGCGCGCCAGTTGCTCAACAAGGTCCTTTGCACACTCCTCTTTCTTGAGCTCTGTCTGTCAAGGATGAAGCTCCTGGCGCACAGGTCCAGGTCTGGCATATTTTCGGACATCGACAGGTTCAACTTCCAGCAGGAGTTCGGGGAGCTTGCAGAAACCGTAAATGACATCGCGGGGAGGCCATCCTTCGGCGGTAAAAAACTGTTTGGCGGACTGTTCGATGCAAAGCCCGCACAGTTAAAATCCGACAAACTCGGCGGTCACATCAGGGTACCTTTATTAAACTGCACCGCACTTGGTATCAGGGATAAAAACGGCAGGGATATCATATCTGTATCAACACAGGGCGGCACAGAGTGGGCCATGGAGCAGCTTGACCTGTCCCTTAAAACAATAGATGAAATTAGATCACAGGTACTAACGGGGGCAGCGGCATGAAGATCAAGGTCAATCCAATACTCTCTTCGCAGCGGGAATCCCTTGAGCTGCTGAACTCCAACTTTAAAGATGTGCAGATGATGTTTTCACGCATCAGGGACGCGCTTTTAAAGCAGAAAACCGTAATAGTCAAAATCGAAAAACTTCAGCAGAAACAGAACCGGAACGAAAAAGAACTGTCAACCCTTGCAGACGAGCTTGACAGCATCGTATCATCATGCAAAGAGGGAAACACCGTACTGTTATGCGGAGACCTGAGCAGGGCTTTATGCAGGATCTCCATGTGGATCGCTACAGGCATACACAGAAACCAGTGGGAACGTGTCTTCCTTGAAACAATGACATCCTCTGCTCTGCATATAAGAAAAGGTACAAAGATCAATGCAGACCAGGCATCTACAGGTTACGCCAGGTCAAGGATTGACAAGGTTCTGGCAGCCGTGAACGCCTACATTTCAAGGTTCGGATACACACAGGATTACTGGAAGGAGCCCCTGGCCCCATCGTATGAAAAAAAAAGGCTTGAACGTGATGTAAAAAAGCACCAGGCAGGCTTCATGCTGACAGCAGGGAAAAACATGAAATCGACACTTGCGGTGCTGGAGCGCATCAAGCTTCTTGCGGCAGAGGCGGCGGGCAGAAAGCCCCATGACTGCCTTGCGATTCAAATTGAGGTCTCGGCCCTGGTTGACGAAGTTGACCGCATAGCATCCAACTCCGCGTACAACAGGTTCAGGCTTCTAACCGGGGAGTTTTCACAAAAATGCGCGGTTGCATCTCTCTGGTTCCTCTCAGGCGAGGGGATGCTCAAGAGTGAACGCATGTACCTGAAAACCTGCACTGCCTTTTCTTACGGCCTGAAAGACAGGTGTGGCAAGTTACTGTTTGCCCCGGATAACAGCGCTGAGTTTGTCAAAATGCTTGATGAATCGATAAAATCACTTTCGTTCGAAATTGAAAGAGTCTGGAAAACAGCGGCATATCTTGAAAAAAAAGACGACTCACTGCTGAAAGAGAGCGCGATGGAGAGCGTTCTCACGAAATGGAAATAACATGAAAGCCAGAAAACAAAGGTGGCAGGAAACCGGTGCTGAAAAAGTCCCGGCCGTGCAGAGAAGATTAAGGAGGAGTTGATGCAGGAAAAATATGACAGGCTTAAAACACTACTCGGAGAGGTCGCGGACCTGGGACACATATCCGCCCTGCTTGACTGGGACCAGCAGACATACATGCCCCATGGGGCAGCGGAATCGCGCGGCAGGCAGCTCGCAACACTAAACGCAATAGCGCACAACAAGATGACTTCGCCTGAACCGGGTGAACTTATGAACGAGCTGCTGCCCTGGGCTGAAGCCCATGGGAGCAACAGCGACGAGTACCGGCTGCTGAAGGTCGCCCTCAGGGATTACATGAAGGCAGTCCTTGTTCCGGTGGACTTTGTCGAGGAATTCAGCATTGTTACTACAGCGGCGCACCACGCATGGACAGATGCGCGCGCGAAATCGGACTTCTCCATATTCAGGCCCCACCTGGAAAAGATCGTGGAACTCAACAAACGCTACATCAGCTTCTTCCCTCAGCAGGACCACCCATACGACACTCTGCTCAATGACTTTGAGCCTGGCATGAAGACCGCTGACGTGAAAAAAATTTTTGACGCGCTGCGGCCGCAACAGGTAAGGCTCATACAGTCCATATCCTCAAGGCCGCAGGTTGATGACTCCTTCATGCACCTTGACTACGACGAGCAGAAGCAGTGGGACTTTGGAGTTGCAGTGGCAACAGCCTTCGGTTACGACTGGAACCGCGGCAGGCAGGACAAATCCGCCCATCCATTCACGACCTCATTCAGCATGGACGATGTGCGCATAACCACCCGCTTTGAAAAAAACTCAGGCGCCTCGGCGCTCTTCAGCACAATGCATGAGACCGGTCACGCCCTCTACGAGCAGGGTGTGGCGCCTGCGCTGGGCCGAACCCCCCTTGAAGGAGGGGCGTCCCTTGCCATCCACGAATCGCAGAGCAGGCTGTGGGAAAACATCGTGGGCCGGTCACTCCCCTTCTGGGAACATTTCTACCCCAGGCTGCAAAAGCTATTCCCCGCGCAGCTTGACCGCGTAAAACTCGACGCGTTCTACAAAGGCATAAACAGGGTTGAGCGCAGCCTCATACGCGTTGAGGCGGATGAAGCGACGTACAACCTGCACATAATGCTCCGCCTTGAACTTGAAATTGCCATGGTGGAGGGGAGCATTGCCGTGAAGGACCTGCCCGAAGCCTGGAACACCCGCATGAAGGATTACCTGGGCATCACGCCGCCCGATGACGCACGCGGCGTGCTTCAGGACATACACTGGTCAGGCGGCATGCTCGGCTATTTCTCCACATATGCACTGGGCAACATGGTATCTGCGCAGCTATGGGAGAAGCACAGGAGCGACAACCCGGGCATAGATGAACAGATGCGCAGGGGGGACTTCTCCGTGCTCCTGGACTGGCTGCGAAGGAATGTACACTGCCACGGCCGGAAGTTTGAACCTCAGGAACTAGTTGAACGGATTACCGGATCAAAGATTGATCCTTCGGCATATATGCGTTATCTTGAAAACAAGTACGGATCAATATACGGCCTGTGAATCCCCGGAGGAAGAAAATGAAGGAATACCTTAAATGCCGAGCATGCGGCTACATCATGGAAAAGGAGAAGTCGCCTGACATATGCCCCGCATGCGGCGCGGGGAAAGCCGCCTTCTGGGGGTACAGGTACGATCTCTCCGAACGCAGGAGGATCATCATGTCAATCCACATACATCCGGTTATACTTCATATTGCTCAGGCAGCCACTGTAATAATCCCTGTGTGCGTTGCGTTGAGCTACATCGCGCCTTTCAGGCTGTCGATAAAGTTTATATTTACCGCGGAGATACTCTCCTACCTGCTCCCTTTCAGCGTGCTTGCGGCATTTGTATCGGGCATGTTTGACGGACACAACAGGTTTAAAAAACTTAACACGCCGGCACTCAGGAAAAAAATGATGCTGGGAATTGCACTTCTCGTTACCACCGCTGCAATGCCTGCAAACATTCTCATGGCAAGCATGGGCGCGGCCGCACCGTCACTCATAATACTTTCAGTCGTTTCACTTGCGCTGGAGGTTATGCTGGCACGGACAGGGGTAAGGCTCATGGAAGCCCATATGCCGGGTTGAAAGGATGAAAATCATTTTCCTCGGCACAAACGGCTGGTTCGAAACAGAGACAGGCAACACACTCTGCGTTCTGGTCAGAACAGAAAAATTCGACATTGTACTGGACGCCGGCAGCGGATTCTTCAGGATTGATACTTTCATTGACGGCACAAAACCAGTTTACCTGCTGCTGAGCCATTTCCACATGGACCACATCTCGGGCCTGCACGGCCTCTCTAAAATTAATTGCATAAAAGGCCTCACCATTATGGGGCAGGATGGGACGCGCCGCATCATTGACACTATCGTGAACAGGCCATTCACCGTTCCACTGGCGCAGCTTTCATATAAAGCAGAGGTACTTGAACTCCCAGCAGACCCGGGCCGCGTTCCGTTTAACCTTGAGTATATGGAGATGGTGCATTCAGACACCTGCTACGGATACAGGATAACAGCTGACGGGAAGAGTGTGGCCTTCTGTACTGATACCGGTTACTGCGATAACGCTGTGAGGCTCGGCCGGAACGCCGACCTGCTCATAACCGAATGCGCATTCAGGCCGGGCGAGTCGAATACAGCATGGCCGCACCTGAACCCCGAAACCGCTGCGCGCATAGCACTTGAGTCAGGCGCATCAAGGCTTGCGCTCACGCACTTCGACGCGGCCAGGTACCTGACGCTGGATGACCGTAAACTCGCCGAAAAGAAAGCACGGGAAACCTTTCCCACGGCAGTATCCTCATTCGACTTCATGGAGATTGATATTTAAACCTGCCATCACTGCGATGTAACCCTGCGTGTAATCCGGAGCAGCCTTATTGTATAAAAAACCAATACCGCAACAAGGAGCCCCAAGAGAAGGAACAGGAGCGCTGAATCGAGTTTATCCGCCCTGCCCGTGGCGACAGCGATCGTTCCATGCAGCAGATAGCAGAAGATAATGTTTACCATCACGCACATGGCAGCCATTAGTTCGTTCATGCAGATCCACACTGGCCTCTGCTGCTCGGCAGGGAGCGCGAGAAATTTCTCTTTATTGGGAATGTTTACAGAGCCAGGATGTTTTTTCACCATCCATGGAACCAAAAAATAAGTAACCGCATAAAGCAGCACAGTAATGATCCATGGCATAAGATAAATAAAGATTATCTCGAAACCCTTTACAGCCCAGCGGTCCGGAACACCGCCGAAGCCGAAATGTACGGGCACCTTTGCGGGCAATTCACCCCATGTGATAATTGCATATACAGTGAGGCCTGTTAACAATAGCACATTACATACATGAAAAACTGGCAGCAGGATAGCAGTCTTAGCGTTATTCATAAATCCACCTCTATAATTGAAAATATCATTCATAGCGACAGGTATCAATTTTTTCAATAATCATATGCTGGGAATGTATCAAGTTGCTGAGTGCATCTCCCCTACCGGCAGTTTCATTATATAACATCCGCCCGCGGAACACTTTATTAGACTGAAACATTCACAACATCTCTATTATTAGTAACTTTTTCAACAAAATACTAAAAAATGTATAAAAAGCTATTTTCTGGTTGATATTTTATCATAAAAAATATTATCGATAATATTTTAAGCATGGTTTATGCAATAAACCTGAGGACGATTCTAAAAACCCGGTTTTTAAAAGCGC
>CAYTSF010000027.1:0-4350 GCA_964440335.1 uncultured Leptospirales bacterium | reverse complement strand
CCTTTTCCTGTAAAAACTGAGCTATCAGAAGAACCCTTAACTATACCGGATGGTACACTTTTCATACACATTATCCGGATTAAAAAACAAAACAATCAAAGTGGAGGATTTGATTTATGGGTTGGAAAGAGGAATACAAAAAGAAACTTAAAACACCCGATGAGGCGGCAGGACTTATTAATTCCGGGGACGCAATTGAATGCGCCCAGTTCAACGGAAGGCCCGTTGCCTTTGAACAGGCACTGGCCAGAAGGCATGAAGAACTGCGCGACGTCGGGATTTACATGAGCGTCACGCTTCCGCCGCTGCCCGAAACCTGCAAGCACACAGACAGTTTTATATTCCATGACTGGCACTGGAGCAAGCTGACCAGGATGATGACACTGGTACCCGGCGCACACCCGTATTACAATCCTGTTGTCTTCAGGTTCACCACTGACTGGATGAGGCGCCTCAAGGGTGACACAACGGGCAAGAGGTCATTCTACCACAACATACCCGAAAAGGCAAAAGACGCAAAACACGTGTTTGTTATACGCACCGGCCCCATGAGCGAAAACGGGCACTTTAACTTCGGGCTGCACAACTCCTTTCATACATCAGCCATTGAGTCCACTGACCTGGTCATAGTTGAGGTAAACAAAAACGTACCTGTAGTTTACGGCGGCGCCGAGGAATCGGCCCACATATCACGCATAGACATAATAGTCGAGGACGAGGCCAACACCCCGCTCTTTGAACCTGAACCAGAGCAGCCGTCTGAAACAGATAAAAAAATCGCCGCGAACATCATGCCCTACCTGAAGGACGGCGACTGCGTGCAGCTTGGCATAGGGGGGCTACCCACTGCCATAGGGCAGCTGGTGTCCCATTCAGACCTGAAAGACCTGGGCTGCCACACCGAAATGTTTGTGGACACCTACCTGAACATGTACGAAGCAGGCAACCTGACAAACGCGAAAAAATCCATAGACAAACACAGGTCTGTCTTCACCTTTGCAGTGGGCAGCAGGAAGCTTCACGAATTTATGAAGGAGAACCCGGCAGTGGCATCCTACCCGGTTAATTACACCAACGATCCCGCAGTGATTGCAGGCATAGACGATTTCGTGAGCATCAACAGCTGCGTTGAGGTTGACCTGCTGTCACAGGTGAATGCCGAAAGCAGCGTTGCAAACGGTGTGCCAAAACAGATATCGGGCAATGGCGGAATGACCGACTTTGTATACTTCTCACAGCTCTCAAAGAATGGCCGCAGCTTCATCTGCCTTGAATCCACATATACCGACAGGGCCGGAAACCTGAAATCACGCATTGTGCCGTCATTCCAGCCCGGAACGGTCGTTACAATTGCAAGGCAGCTGGTTGACCACATTGTCACAGAATACGGCGTTGTGCAGATGGGGGGGAGGCCCGTATGGCACAGGGCAGAGAATCTCATAAGCATAGCGCACCCGGACTTCAGGGACGACCTGATCAGGGAAGCGGAAAGAATGGGCATATGGAGAAAGTCAAACAAAAAGTTCTAAGCAATCCATGCGGGGCTTTATTTACGGGGCTGCGCCCCGTAACCCGCTTGATCATTCATGTTTAGAATTTGGTATGATCCCTGCGGGGCTTTATTTTTCGCTGCTGCGGGGATTTTTTTATTGCAACGTCTCTATGAGACAGGGAGCAGTACAGTAAAAACAGTCCCCTCATATTGCTTTGACTTCACAGAGATTATGCCTCCATGGTTCTTAACTATGGAGTGACATACAGTGAGACCCAGCCCCTGCCCCTTCTGGGTCCCCATCTCCTTTGTGCTGAAATACGGATCGAAGACCTTGCCTATCATCTCGCTGTTTATGCCTGTGCCGGTATCAGCAACCGTAAGTTTCACATAGCTCCCCTGGTTCGAACCGGCATCAAGCAGGTCGGCATCAACGGCCATGCTGTAACCGACACTTACCGCTCCGCCGGAGGCAACAGCCTCATGTGCGTTTTCAAGCAGGTTGCGCAATACCTGACCGATCTGTCTCTCATCAGCCATAATCTGCGGCATATGGGGGTGAATATCCAGTTCAATTTTGTTACTGTTTAATACATTGTCCATCTCAACAATGTTCCTGACCAGGTTTGAAATATCGAGTTTCCGGAGCACCGGATCGCCCCCGCGGGCAAATGTTATGAGCCTCGAAGTAACCTCGGCGGCAGTGGCACAGGACTTTTCAGCGTGGCTGATCCAGTGCAGCTTCTTTTCATCCTTTTCGAGCAGGCGAAGCACGGAGAGCGATCCTGAAATGCCCATGAGCATGTTGTTAAAATCATGCGCAAGCCCCCCTGCGAGAATACCCACAGATTCAAGCTTCTGCATGCGCACCCTCTGCTCCCTTGTACGCCTGGCATCTGTTATATCCTCCTGGATGCCGAGTATCCCAATGACCCTGCCCTCTGCGCCGGTGAGGGGGATTTTTATCTTCCTGAAATAAAGTTTATCACCTGAAGGGGTTGTAACCTCCTCCTCGTAGAAGCCCTTACGTCTGCCTGAACTTATTACCTCACGGTCGATCTTTTCATGAAGCTCCGACATCTCTTTCCAGACCAGGTCAGCATCCTTTTTACCCTTAACATCGTCCGGAGACCCTAACATGGCATTCCTGGCAAACACTTCATTGCAGCCGGTATACACAAGATCGGTATTTTTCCAGAAGACACCCATGGGTATGGTATCCAGGATTACCTGGAGCAGGTTCCTTGAAGCCGCGATCTCGGCTTCACCATCCTTGAGCTTTGTTATATCAATACTTATGCCCGACATCAGCAGCGGTTTACCAGCACTGTCTCTCTCTACAATCCTGCCGCGCGAGATAAACCATGAATAGTCACTGCTCCCGGCCTTTATCCTGTGATAGACTTCATATGGAATACTCTCATCTTCTAAATGCCTGCCCAGGGCCTCGCGGACTTTAACCATATCATCGGGATGAATACCCTCAGTCCACCCGGTCCCTTTTTGTATAACTGCCCCATCACCCCCCTCAGGAATATCACCGCTCCCATTTATCATCATGAATTCATTTGCAGAAAAATTCCACTCCCAGATTATCTGGCCCGCGTTTTCCAGGGCAGCCCTGAGCCTCCTATCGCTTAACCGGAGTTGTGCTGTTCGTTTTTCTACCTCCCGCCGGAGCTCGTTTTTCTTTCTTAACTGGAAAACAATTATTATCGCGAGGAAGATGATCCCCATTACGCCACCCAGCGTCACCTGGGGATGGATATCGATAAATGAATGCGGCCTGTTAATTACAACACTCCCTTTGGGGAGCCGGGACATGCTGACGTCGAACATTTCGAGCTGGTTATAATCAAAGATATACCTGTTGGGGCTTTCATATATTATGCTGATATCGCTCATCGGTACGCCATTGAAATACCGCAGCACCATGCCTGCCGCAGTGCGCGCCTGTTCATAGTGGCTTATTATTTTTCCGCCCAATACGCCATCGCCAAGCCCATGTTCATAGAGATGAAATACCGGAACCTTTGCGTGCATCATTATCTCATCAAATTCATCAGCAAAGAGCCTGGTGCTTCCTGTTTTATCTGTATATGCCGCGAGGAGAAGTATTGAATAGCCGCTCCCCAGGGCATCCAGTTCTTTATTCAGCTCAGCAAAAGTAAGGTGTTCCAGGGAGAGTATCCTTACATCAAATTCCATGCCTGCCTGTTCTTTCAGGAACAGCGAGAAGTCCGACCTGCCGGGGATTGTACCGTCAGTAATAACTGCGAGCTTTTTCCTGTCAGGAAATATTTTTTTTATGAGAAGAAGGGTGTCGCGCATTGAAACAGCTTCAACAGTTCCCTTAACTCGGTCCCGGCCTGGCAGATCCTGAACATATTGCAGGTCATTGATCCCGCAGAAAAAAATCGGCATGCCGCTGAACAGTTTCTCATTCTGACTTACCGCATAACGGAGCGCGGCATCATCCGCGACTATAACCGCGTCGTAACGCGGCAGCCTTGCCAGTTTTTCAGAGAGCATCGTGTGAAATGAATCTACGGCCCTGCTGTCCGGGAAACGCTTTGTGTCCATGAACTCGATATCGATGATAACATTCTCTTTATCGAGGACCGACCTTATGCCATCGACCTGTTTGAAAAATGTAGGGAACCCGGGGTGATATGAACTGATGAAGAGTACCGACCTGTGCGCACGATAAGCTGATACTTTATGCGCAGGTATAAGCATAAGCTGCAGAATGATTATGACTGATACAACATACAGGCTGCGCAAACCATGCCCCCGGTATTTCGGTATATGACAAACTATTCACATGCAGGATTTCAAGCTGCCTTATACCGGTTACT
>CAYTSF010000026.1:16685-28695 GCA_964440335.1 uncultured Leptospirales bacterium | reverse complement strand
ACCTTGAAAATGCCCTGAAATGGGGAACCGTACTTACTGTGAGCAAAATTATTGAGATAACACATACAGTGCTTGCAGGCACCGAGCTGCGGAGCGCGGAGATCATCAATGAGTATGTAATTCCCCAGCCTCTTTTTACTTTCGATGTGGCAGGCAACCCGGTTTATGGTTTATGTGTCAGCAGCAGGTTCTGACTTCCGCATCCCCCGGATAATATGGAAAATGCATCTTCGAAATACAATGAACTGACAGCGTACCTGAAAGAAATGGGGAGCGTCCTTGTCGCTTTTTCTGGAGGACTTGACAGCAGCCTGCTCCTCAATGCAGCTTCAGAGGCGCTTGGAAATGGTGCTGCGGCTGTTACGGTTAAAGCGATCATGGTGCACGAAAGGGAGATTGACCGCGCTGTGAGTTTCTGCAGCGGGAGGAAGATCAGGCACGTGGTTGCTGAGGTTGATGTCAGAAGATCAGCAGAGTTTATGGCAAACACTGAGCATCGCTGCTATTTCTGCAAGTCGATGATGTTTTCAGAGATAGTGAATATTGCACGTGACATGAATATCAGTTATATTGTTGAAGGGTCGCACATGGGCGACATGGGCGATTACAGGCCGGGGATGAAGGCCCTGCGCGAGCTTGGAATAATAAGCCCCTACGAACTTCTCGGGTTTGACCGGGGGGATATTGAAACTGCGGCAGCCATGCACGGCTTTGCTGATGCAGAAAACCAGCCTGAATCGTGCCTTGCCACACGCATACCTTATGGGACATCGATCACAGAGGAGGCTCTGACCAGGATTTCCAGTGCAGAGGACTTGCTGCGCGGCATGGGCTTCAGGCAGGTTCGCGTCAGGGTACACGGGGCAGTCGCGAGGATTGAAGTAGCCGGAGAGGATATACAGCGCCTGTTAAGTGATGATACGCGGTCGAGCGTGGTCCGGGGGCTCAGGGCTCTGGGATTCGATTATGCTGCCGCTGACCTTGAGGGCTACAGGCGGGGAAGCATGAACATCGATGTTTCGGGGAGAAAAATTGAAGGCTGAAAAGATCAGGTCACTTCTGCAGCAGGTAAGGGACGGACGCACTGGGGTTGATGAGGCCATGGCAATCCTGAAAAAGATTCCTTATGAAGACATAGGTTTTGCCAGGATTGACACTCACAGGTCGATCCGCACCGGCATGCCCGAGGTCATATACTGTCCGGGCAAAACTCCACAGCAGGTGTCTGAAATAGCAAAGGTTATGCGCGATAGCGGTTCCCTCGTCCTTGCCACAAGGGCCTCCCTGGAACACTACGAGTGCATGTCAGAAGTCTTTTCTGATATTAAGTTTCATGAAACTGAACGCATTATTTCAATTGGTACGTTTCCTGAAGTTAATGGAAGCGGGGAGGTGCTGGTTCTCACGGCAGGTACATCCGACATCCCCGTAGCTGCTGAGGCCGGGCTTACGGCCCGTGCCCTTGGATGCAGAGTGACAAGCATATACGATATCGGGGTTGCCGGCCTCCACCGGCTGCTTGACAAACTTGAAATAATTCAGGCCGCAGATGTCATAATCGCAGTTGCAGGCATGGAGGGGGCGCTCCCATCGGTTGTGGCGGGGCTCGTGAGCAGGCCGGTCATAGCTGTGCCCACAAGCACGGGTTACGGTGCCAATTTCAGCGGGCTTGCGCCGCTGCTCTCTATGCTGAACAGCTGCGCGCCCGGTGTTGCAGTGGTCAATATCGATAACGGCTTCGGCGCTGGCTGTCTTGCGGCCATGATCAACAGGGGGAGCAGATGAAGATACTCTACCTCGACTGCTCTGCGGGAATTAGCGGAGACATGATGCTTGCCGCGCTCATAGATGCCGGCTGTGATTTTAACATGGTTGCCGGTGAACTTGCGAAGCTCGGTCTTAATGGCTACAGCCTTCGCGTTGAAAAAGCAATGAGGTGCGGGATCGCATGCACAAGGTTTGTAGTGGATGTGGATGGGCATCAGCCTGAACGAAAATTTTCCGACATAGCAGGTCTTATCAGTGGCAGCAGCCTTTCTCCAGCGGTGAAGGAGGACGCCGCGGGGATATTTACGGAACTTGGCAGGGCAGAGGCAGCAGTCCATGGAGTGGATATCAGCGAAATCCACTTTCATGAAATCGGCGCGGTTGATTCGATCATTGATATATGCGGCACTGCAATTGCCATGAATGCCATGGGCTTTGATGAAATATACAATTCAGCCGTGAACACAGGTTCAGGACACGTGAAGACAGCGCATGGCATTCTGCCCGTACCTGCGCCAGCCACGGCAAAACTTCTCGAAGGTAATACGGTATATTCAAGCGGCGCCCCCTTTGAACTGGCAACCCCCACAGGCGCGGCAATACTCCGTTACTACAGCAGGGGTTGCTCCGCGATGAAAGAGATGAAGCTTTATGCCACAGGCTATGGCGCAGGTTCGCGCGAACTTGATTTCCCCAACGCACTCAGGCTGTTCGCAGGCGTTGCATCGGTGTTATCCGGTACAGAAGATGTAACCGAACTTGAGACAAACATCGATGACATGAACCCCGAATTTTTTACTTCGCTCTATGAACTTCTGCAGTCAGAGGGCGCCCTGGACGTGTCGGTAATCCCGGTGTTTATGAAAAAGAACCGTCCCGGCCATATACTTAAAGTGCTGGTGCGGCAGGGTGACGAGAAGCGGTTCATGAAACTGATTTTCCATGAAACTACGACCTCGGGCATAAGGATAAAACCGGTAAGGCGCGTGGCCCTTGTGCGGCGGCATGAGGATGTGAGTACAGGCTACGGCGTTGTGCGCGTCAAGGTGCATGAATACGAAGGTGAGGTTACATCTGTTTCGCCCGAGTACAGCGACTGCCGGGAGTGTGCCCTGCGCAACAATGTTCCGGTCAAGCTGGTCTACAACGCCGCGATTTCAGGATACTACAGGGCTTTCTGAATTTTATCGTATTCGGACCTGAGAGATGTGTGCAGTTCTACAAGCTGTTCCTCCGAGTCAATCCCGAAGCTCTCAAGAACATCCTCCTCGATGTATGAGTAATAATATTTTCTTTTTTCAACGCCGCAGAGCATGTTGGCAAGGTAAACTGCGTTTGCAGTCTCCCTGAAATCCTCAGAGACCCTGACTGGCGCATGGTGGTACCTGATAATCTCAGAGAGCATGGGCGGGAACTTCCATTTCTCGGCGACAATTCCTCCAATGTCCGCATGGCTGATTCCGATAGCAAGTTCCTCCATGACAGTAGTGTTTATCATGTTGCGGTTTTGTACGATGTATGATATTTTCTTCAGGGATTTCATGTCAACAGCAAGGAGTATGATCTGTCCAAGGTCGTGGAGCAGGCCGGCGATGTAGGCATTCTCAGCTTCGCCCGGGCGCCTGTTCCTGATTGTCAGCATCCTGGAATAATACGCGGTCCTGTTGCAGTGGTCCCATATATCCTGGAATATGCTGAATCTTGACTCAAGAATTGTCCTGGCTGTGCTTGCAATAAGTATAGACCTGACGTTCTTGAGCCCTATCTTGACTACGGCAGCGCTTATGTCATCAATGCGTTTGCCGGTAATAAAGCCGGCAGAGTTTGCCAGCTTGAGGACGTCCGTGGAGAGCGCAATATCCTTTTTGATTCTTGCGGCGATATCGTCTATGTCGGCATCGGGCGAAAGGCACATGTTCATGAGCTCAATTATGTTGTCAGGGAAGGTGGGGATGCCGTCGATTTCTTTGAGTATCTGTTTTTTTACGGCAGTCATGACATCCTGGGGTTTTATGTTATAGGGGAGCCTGACCGATGAAACCGTGATATTCTCGTCGCTTTTTATGGAGAATGCGCTTGCATCGATACCCATGCTTTTAAGGAACATGATTATGAGCACCAGCCCCAGGCCCGCGCCCTCGGTGTCATCTTCGACTTTTTCATAGATGTCAGCAAAGGCATCTGTCTGTACAGCAAGGGCAATCCGCCTGTTGATCCTTTCATATTCTACGGGGAGTATCGATGCGTTATTTTTTATTGATATGAGGAGGGAGTCCTCCTGCGGCATTATGCTGAGGTTGATAGTATAGTTGCTGTTTACAATATCGCCGCGTATAAAATCGAAGTCACCTATGATCTCCTCCCTGAACATTTTTCTTCCCTCGTTGTAGTCAGAGGGATTTGTAATATCCAGTTTTTTACGCGTAAAATATATACGCTTGGCATTGGCCTTGAGGGCGTTTACCACCAGTTCCCTGGTGATAGTAATGATGGAGTTCATGAGGTAGAGAAGGTTGTACCTGATGAGTACCCGTACAAGGATGCTGTTGATCAGCATGAGCATGTCGTCGGACACATACTTGAAGCTGATCTTAACAGGTTCCTTCTCTTCAATTTTGCTGTAAATAATCTGTTTCTGTTTTGATATCATTTTTTGGTTCTTGCATATAAATCTGTTATTATAACTGTCACAAACTGGTTTTTCACAGTAACTATTGTTCACGGCCCGCAAACTGCTGGCGGGGAATATTATTATCAGACTTGTTTTCTCTTTTTGCAAAGGAGTCTAAGAAGCGAAGCCCCTTCAAAAAGCCCCCTTCAGGTTTTCTGAAGGTATCAGACACCAGTCTGGAAACGAGTCGATTATGCATGAATACAATTTATAAATGAATTAAAAATAAAAATCATAGCGTTATTAATCAACATTATATTCTTGAATTAAATAAAAACCGGGGATTTATTTCCAGCCTGTTAATGTTTCACAGGAGAAAATTGAGCTTTGCTGAAACCCGTGGTTTATGAGTCATATACAGTGATTTTTAAATGCAAAAACAGTATGCGCCGAACTGGAATTGCACTGTAAATGGCCAAAATGAGGAGCATATAAATTCCTTAGAGCAGTGATTCCGGCGACTATACCTGTCAATTGCCCGTAAAAAAAGTAAGTGAGGAATTTTTATTTTAAAAGATTTATCCTCTGTGAAATTAAATAACAGCAGCTTTTCAGCCGATAAGATATAGAGGCATATACAGGATCAGCAAAGCATCACAGGGGATGTTTCAACTGAGGTATGCTGAATGTATTTGACAAATTATTCACGATGAATCTGATATTTTTAATTACACAAGTGGAGCTTTCTGCCGTATGAGAATACAATTGTGGGGTGTGCGCGGGTCTCTTCCCTCTCCTGTTAACAACGAGGAATACACAGGCAAGGTAAAGAGAATCCTCAATGCGGCAATACAGAAAGGCCTCTCAAAAAGAGAGGATATAGATTCTTTCATGTCAACCCTTCCTGACGAGTTAAGGTATGTCTTTGGCGGGGATACTACATGCGTCTCTATAGTTTCAGATTCAGGCAGGAATTACATAATCGATTGCGGCACCGGGCTGCGCAGGTACGGCAACGTGCTCATGGAGGGGGACTGCGGCAAGGGCAAGGGAATCCTTAACATCATGCTCACGCATAATCACTGGGACCACATACAGGGGATTCCGTTTTTCAGGCCCATTTATGTTCCGGGGAATGTTCTGAATTTTTATTCCCCCTACAAGAACCAGCAGGAGCTGCTGGAAAGGCAGATGTCATCACCCTATTTCCCCGCCACATTTGAAGGGACCGCATCAACAAAGCATTACTTCAATATTGAAAGCGCACTGCGAAGTCCTCTAAAGCTTGAGGATGACCTTGAAATAAGCATATACCCTTTGAAGCACCCCCAGGGATGCCATGCATACAGGTTCAGGCAGAATGGGAAGAATTTTATCTTTGCGACCGACACTGAATTCACAGGTGAGGCCATCGAAAAGGCCGGCGGCAAAACCGATTTTTTCCGTGACGCAGATATTCTTGTGCTCGATTCGCAGTATACCCTTGACGAGGCTTTCCTGAAGGTTGACTGGGGCCATACCAGCTATACCATGGCAGTGAACTGTGCCATTAACTGGAACGTGAAAAAGCTGGTCATGACGCACCATGAACCTGCCTATTCCGACGACGTGCTGCAGGAGAACTACCTGCTTGCCCTTGAACACGCCAGGCAGATGACCGATGTGAAAACAGAGATACTTCTGGCAAGGGAGGGGATGATCTTTGATCTCTAAACGAAAACCCGTCGTAATAGTACTCGTACTGCTGCTCTCCATCCTGACAGCAATGCCGTCGTTCACGCAGAGGACCAAGTCGAGCCTCTCTGCCGGCAACCAGAGAAAATCCGAGAAAAGCCTTAAAGACAACAAGTATTTTTTCTTCTTCATAAATCCGGCAGTATCCAACATGGGCGTTGAGGAGGAGAAGAGCCTCTTCACCGAGGCATTAAGGCGCGACCTCATTGCGCGAATCCTTTACATGCGGTTCTCATTTGACCTTTCCTTCGAGGAGATTAAAAAGTCCCAGATAATCCTCATTGATCTGTACAGGAAAGTGCTGAAGAGGGAGATCGATGAGACAAAGGCTCTGCTTAATGAATCTGCGGCTGAGGTCATGGAATCGGATTCCGGCCTTGCAAAAAAGTATATGGCCCTGGGCTACAGGTCTTCAAAGTGGGCAGAGAAAGTTGTGCTCATGGCGGACAACATCAATGAAAAAAATTATTCGATAAAACTTTATGAGTACGTGAAGGCCATGAAAAACGTGAAGACCGCGAAGCGGTATGCCATTGCCGCCCTGCTCGAAAAACGCATACCCCTTGAAGAGAAGATAAACCTGAGCAAGAAGAAACACCGTCGCGTGAAAGAGAAAAATAAAATCAATTACGATGACTTCGAAGAGGTCAGGGTTCTGATTGAAAAATATATACCTGAAAAAAAAGAGAAGTACCTGCTCGTCCACAGGGATAACCATTATATCGTTGTTACTTCACCATCACTCTTTGACAGCATAATGGACAACCCTGGCCTGGAGAATATACCGGAGTACGAGACATACCAGAAGGATAAATGATGGACGGGCGATTCATCCTGCCTTTTATTTCAGCTCTCCTCGTTATCTTTTTATCATGCGGGAAAAACCTCCGGGCAGAAGACCTGCCGGCCCTTTCTCTATACAGCAGCCCCGAAAAAATTATTGCCACACTGAACCAGTCCGGAAAGGATCCGGTTGCCAACTATATCCTCGCCGGCGCCTACAGGGATAAAAAGCAGTATAAAAAGGCCCTTTGCTATTATGCTAACAGCTGCTTTCTGAACGAATTTGATTTCTCTCTGGGCCTGGGGCCTAACAAGGTATACGAATTCGTCCGGAAAAAAACATCAAAAAGCGGCTACTATAACGATTCCATATATGCCATCGCCTCAATTTTTTTCGATTACTCGAAACATGAACACGTGTTAAAGTTCATTGACCTCATGAAAAAAGACGGCTCCGTGCTATACAGGGATGCAATTCTTATAAAGTCAAGGTCGCTTGTGAAACTCGGCAGGTCAGGTGAGGCGGTGTCAATGCTTGAGAAGCTTTCACGTGAGTACAATGACAGTATATCGCCATCCCTCATCCTCATCCGGCTTTGTGCCATATATGAAGAAACGGGTGAATACGAAAATGCTAAAAATTTCTACATGGGTATTGTCTATACAGGCTATGACCTGGAACAATGGCTGAAGACGATTGCGGCAAAGAAGCTCGCCTGGCTCAGGGAGAAAAAGAAAGTAAAGCTGAATGATCATGAACTGCTCATTGTGGCGGGAGCTCTTTTTGACGCGGGAGAGGTGGCCGGGGCCGGGAAATACGCCGATATTCTTCTCAGCAGGGGCTACAGTGAAGACGCGGCTGTTATAAAACTCAAAGTTCTCACGGTTACAAAGTACAGGGAATCCCTGAAGTTCATGAAGAAGTTTGAAGGTCGTCCGGGTTACGAAAAAATTCTGCTGGTGCATTCAGACCTGCTCTATTCCTCGGGGCATAAGTCAGAGGCCCTGAAGAACTATATAAAACTTTCAGCGTCACAGGACTCATCTGTCATCAGGCATGTGCTTCCCAGGATAATCAGCTACTACGAGGAGCGCGGTAAAAAAGATTTCATCCCATACGCTGAAAAGTTCGCCGGTAATTTTCCGGGAGAAAACCTGTCTGCAAAATTTTTGTGGTTCTGCGGCAGATACTGGCTGAAAAACAATGAAAAGGTGAAGGCCGCTCTATACATGAATGAAGCGGTGAACAAATTCCCCGCAGCACCATACACAGCGTACTGCAGGTACTGGCTGTATAAAATTTCCGGCAGCACGGATGATAATGAGAGGCTCCGGACAATTGCAGGGCTATGCGCGAACAATCCTGACTCTCAGTTTACATACATGATGCTCTCTGATGAGGCCGGAAGGCATGATGCGAAGTATTTCATGAAACGATACAGCGATGCTGAATACTCCGGCGATATGAACATGATGCTGTTATACCATATGCTGCTTTTCATCAAAGAGGGTTTTACACAGGCGGGCCTTTCAAGGCTGAAGGATTTTGACGATGATTTCATGGATGCTTACGACGCAATCCGGGAACTCGTTGCAGATCCATCATACAAAAGCAGCTTCGCAGAAAAAATTGCGGGCATGGAGAAATACTTTGCCGCCGGCGATGTTGAGAGCATAACAAGGGAGATGCAGTGTCTGCCCGACAAAGACCCGGCAGTGCGCAGGGACATTGACCTTGCCTTCACGCTATTCGCGTTAAAATACGGTTTCTGGAGCATGGGCGCGTACTACGCGGAGAGACTTCTCGATGATTTCAACCTGAAAGAGAACGTCGCGCTTTTACCTGAAAGGCTTGTAAAGGCGCTCTACCCCGCACCATTCTCTGACTGCGTAAAAGAATACAGTAAAAAGAATAAAGTCGAAATGCCGCTCATATATTCAATGATGAAATCCGAATCGAACTTCAACCACAGGGTAAAATCGTCCGCCGGCGCAATCGGGCTTATGCAGCTAATGCCTTCCACTGCTGCCGGTATTGCGAAGAAACTCCGGCTGAAGCAGTACGACCTGAAGGACCCCTGCACCTCTGTGATGCTCGGCGCATACTACATCGCCGGGCTCAGCGTGCGTTACAAAGGCCAGCTGGAGTATGTTGTGGCTGCGTACAACGCCGGGGCAGGAAATGTTGACAAATGGATAAAGTCCGGTTCATTTACAGACAAAGATTTTTTTGCAGAGTTTGTTCCTTTTTATGAAACAAGGCATTATATTTACCGTACTAAAAAGTTTATGATAATTTACAAGTCTATCTACCGGTGGTGATCCGTGAAAAAAATTGTTATCACCCTGCTGTTATTTTTTATTTTCAGGCCTGCGGTCTTCCCTGCGGATGATAATACCATGGGGAAGATTGTATTCAGGGAGGGTCGGACTGTAAAGACCAACCTCAACTGCAGCGAAAAAGGCTGTGCAGATGATCTCATCATCAGGCGCGGGGACAGGATCAGGACCGGCGGCGACTCCATGGTCAAGGTGCTGCTCAACGACGGTACGGGTATTGTCATATACGAAAGGTCAGACATAATTTTTAACAACGTAATGTCCGGGAACAAAAAAAAACCAACGGACATTTACATTGAATCAGGCAAATTCAAATTCTTCCAGGAGAACAGTTCGCTGGACCCGACGCTTGTTATTAAAACAGCGAACTCCATAGTCAAGACCGTGTGCGCCACATTCTGCCTCATTGTATCAACGAAGGAATCGGGCATATTTGTCGCAACGGGCGAGGCAGGTTTTGCCAGCGCAGAGAGTTCAATAACAGGCGCCTATATAGTTAAGGAGGGGGAGGAATCCTTTATCCGCGCAGGGAATCCCCCCATTAAACCGGTTAAGGTTGATTTTGAAATGCAGGGCTCATGGCTCAGCAGGATGGTTGTCTCAAAAGACAGGGCTACCATAAAAAGAATTGATCAGGAGGGGAGTCTCATCGACTGGCCCTTCATGAAGAAAGACTGAACGAAATGCCCGCCCGGCTGCTACCGGTTTTCCTTTTAATCTGCATAACCGCCTGTTCGGGGTCGTTGATCCTGAACAGCGACGCGGCAATCAAGGAGGAGATCATCCGCGCTGTCAGGGATTACTCCTCGCCCGACTGGGAAACAAGGAGGAGGGCCCTGAACAGGGCCGCAGAATACCTGGACTCAGATTTTTCAAAGAACGTGATACTCTTTCTCATCAAGGCAACAGACGACACACATCCACTGGTCCGTGCTGAGGCGCTCAGGGAACTGAAGAAGGCAAGGGCTGAAAGCGCCCATGAAAAGATCAGGTTCCTGGCAGTAAATGATACCGACACTAATGTCAGGGTCTTTGCGCTGGATGCTCTGGGGGAATACAGGTCGCCTGAAGATGAGGAGGCCTTTAAAAAAAGTTTCATGGATGCAGACTGGCTCATCAGGGAAGCGGCGATCAGGGGGCTGCTGAAGATTGATGACGCGGCAGTTCAGGAGAGAAACATTGAACTGATATTAAAAGCAATCAATGACCCGAATATTTCGGTTCAGATTGAAACCCTGAACACCCTGCAGTATAAAGACCCGCGGTTATACCGGGAAATTTCAAGGCTCATCAATAACAAGAACACGAAGATATCACTTCTCAAGGCCGCACTTGCCGCTGCATCAGGGTACAGGTTTGACGGGGTTACACGCAAGAGGCTCATACGTCTCGTCACCCACAGCAACAAAGAGGTAAGGCTTCTCGCGTTCCGCGCACTAAAAAAAGAGGAGCAGATGAACGAGTAACCCTGACCCTTAAAAAAATTTCAGCTTTGCCTGAATTTTCATTGAAGGCGCTGATCGGTCACTGATAAATGGATGCAGTGAAAATTTTCAGGCGGTAAGAGATGAGACCCGAGACGGCAGTGCTGAAAGCATCAAACATCAATTTTATATCACTAAAAATCTGCGGATTGTATGTACTTGAAAGAAACATTATGGTGCTTGCCCGTTCAGGCATAAAAAAAATATACCTTGATCTCAGCGGGGCTGAGCTCGATTTTTTCAACACAAAGATCAGGAAGCATATAAAGAACGCCGGTGTTGAACTGATACACGGGAAAAAACATTCAGGGGGCGCTGACTATTTTGTCATACCTTCAAATGTTTTTATGCAGCAGCACTACATCTCACAATTTGATAAATGGTTCAGGAAAAGCGGCAAGACCTATGTTCCTGAAACCGGCGAAGAATTTTTTGTAATTGAAGATAAAAGCGATGTTGCCAGGGGAGCCGTACTTCTTAAAAAGTATATAATACAGAACACCGGCGGATTTATAGCACAGAAGATAAACAAAAGGATTTCAATACCTGTGAGCATACGCCTCTCCCGCACCCGGATACACCCCAATTACCTGACCGTTTTTAACATGTTCATAGGCCTGCTGAGTTCATACTTTATCGTGTTATGTGCTGATAAGGCGCTGGCGTCTGAAAAAACCTACATCTACATGGTCCTCGGCGGTTTCCTTTTTCAGGCGGCTTCAATACTGGATGGCGTTGACGGGGAGGTGGCCAAATTTACGCTGAAGGTGTCAAAGATCGGCGGCTGGCTTGATACCTTCAGCGACAACATGACTCTGCTGCTCTTTCTCGTTTCGAACTCATACCTGTTTTACATTAACATGGGGGGGCTCATGTCCGCTGTTACAATACTTGTAATGTTCACCGGGCTTGCGGTAATGCTGGGAATAATGTTCAGCTATCTTTCAAAATTCAGCGATTCAGGTTCGCTGGTTACTTACGACAGGGAGTTTCTTCAGAAGCTGCCGGCTGATGACAGACTCGTAAAGTTTGCCCTGAGCATGAAGTATCTGACAAAAAAAGAGATGTTCTCGATAGTGTTTTTCATGATAGCACTGACAGGACGGGTATACTTTATTATTCCGATGGCAGCATTCGTGCTTGCTGCCGCTGCCATTATTCTGACGGTAATACACTTCAGGTATATCGGGGAGTGGGGGAAAAAAGCCTGAACTCAGGTGTTTTTCTGGAGCTTCCTGTGGTCAATATGTATGGCCTTGATTGTACGTTTCTTGACTTTCGGGGCTCCCTC
>CAYTSF010000026.1:1570-16585 GCA_964440335.1 uncultured Leptospirales bacterium | reverse complement strand
CAAAGTTTCATAAAAAATTTTAAAACAAGTCTCCGTATGGCAAATTTGACTATTCGGCTGCAGGTTCTGCCGCCGCTTCTTCAACCGTTTCTGCTTCGGCTCTTGGTTTGTCAACTGAAGCTATAAGGTTGTTTCCGCTTGTAAGGATTTCAATCTCCTCTCCGTGCTTGATGTCGCTTACATGGATGAGGTCGCCAACCATAAGTCCTGAAATATCAACTTCAATTTTCTCAGGAAGGTTTTTGGGCAGACAATGAATCATAAGCTCCCTTTCGCCATGTTTCAGCACGCCGCCGAGTTTAAGGCCGGCAGGTGTACCAACAAGTTCAACAGGGACGTGTGTCTGGATTTTCTCACCCTTGGTTACCCTGAAGAGGTCAAGGTGAAGGATTTTCCCGGTTACCGGGTGTTTTTTATAATCCTTAACAAAAGCCATGAGTTCAGTATTAGTGTCGCCACCAATATGAAGATTGAATATTACGCTTTCAGAGATGTGCCCTTTAAAAAGCTTAAAGAATTCCTTTTCGCTGATTTTGATAGGTTCTGATTCACCGTGTGAATAGAGTACAGCAGGAATAAAACCTTCATTTCTAATTCTGCGGCAGTTATTTTTACCGGTCAGGTTTCTTTTCTCAACATTAATTTCTTTGCCTTGCATCTGTTTACCTCATTTTATCTGACTGTTTCCAGTTTGTTTTCAATATAAGTTATATAAAGAGGGAGCTTACCGATTCACCGTTGTGTATTCTTCTTATCGCTTCCCCGAAAAGCGGAGCGATTGAAAGAACCTTCATGTTCTCAAGCCGTTTATTCTCGGCAAGAGGAATTGAGTTGGTGAATATAATCTCCTTGAATCCCGCCATTTTAAGGTTATCGACCGCATTATCAGAGAGAACTGCATGGGAGAAAAGCGAATAGACATCATTTGCGCCCCTCTCTTTCAGCGCAAGCGCGGCCTTTGTAATTGAACCTGCTGTATCGACAATATCATCTATAAGGATACAATTTCTTCCCTTGACTTCACCGATAACATTCATAACATCAGAGACGTTCGCTTCTGGCCGCCTCTTGTCGATTATGGCAAGGCCGGCGTTTATTCTTTTGGCAAGGAAACGAGCCCTGTCAACGCCGCCCGCGTCAGGTGATACTACAACCACGTTCTGTAAATAGAGGCTGTTCAGGTAATCAATGGCTATGGGAGACGCGTAAAGGTTGTCTACCGGTATATCGAAGAAGCCCTGTATCTGGTCAGCATGGAGGTCCATGGTAAGCACCCTGTCAGCTCCTGTAACCTGTACTATATTTGATACAACCTTTGCTGAAATCGGCACCCTTGGTTCAACCTTTCTGTCCTGCCTGGCATAACCGAAATAGGGAATAACAGCCGTGATCCTGGACGCCGACGCCCTTACTGCGGCGTCAATCATAAGCAGCAGTTCCATTATATGGTCATTTGAGGGATTGCACGTGGACTGGATGATGAATACATCGTGCGCCCGAACATTGTCCCTGATCTTAACAGATATCTCGCCGTCCTTGAACCGTTTAAGCTCAATCCCTGACAGTTCCGTGCCAAGATACCTGGCAATCTCCTGTGCCAGGGAGCCGTTTGATGATCCTGAAAAAATTTTTAAAGGATTGTTATTCATTACATCCTTCCCCTTTTTTCTTTGATACATACTGCTCAAGCGATTCAAGCTCTTCCCTTGTGTTTATCCCTTTGCCCTCAATCGGATCATCAAGGGGGATTGTACCCACCTTCAGGCCCGAGCTGATGATGTAGTCAAGCGCATCGGGAAGATAGTATTCGTTCTGCGCGTTGTTTGTGGTTATCCTTTTGAGCCCTTCAAAAAGAAGGTCCCCTCTGAATATATATGTACCGCTGTTAACCTCGGTTATTTTCTTCTGTTCATCCGTGGCATCCTTTTCTTCGACTATGCGTAGAAAGGAACCGTTCTCTTTGAGAATCCTTCCGTATCCGGCGGGATTCTCCTGGATCATTGTCAGTACAACTGCACCGGTGCCCACTTTTGCCGATTCACGGATTAAAGCCTGAAAAGTTTCAGGTTTTATTAATGGGACATCGCCGCATGCGACAATAATACTTCCGTTGAAATCTTTATAGGCATCTTCGGCCTGCATAACCGCATGGCCTGTGCCAAGCTGTTCATACTGCCATGCATAATCAACCCTGTTGCCCAGGGTGCTGATCACTTCGTTGCCCCTGTAGCCCACGACCACAACAATTTTACTGATACCGGCAGTTTTTAAACTGTCTACCACATATTCAATTAATGGCTTTCCGCACAGGGTGTGGAGTACTTTCGGCAGCTCGGATTTCATCCGAACCCCTTTACCGCCGGCAAGAATTATAGAAGAGACCGTATTGATAATTATCTCCTGGGATGATGATCTGAGGCGCAAGGATTCGAACCTTGGGATGCCGAGACCAAAACCCGGTGCCTTACCACTTGGCGACGCCTCAATTTTATAAAAATGTATATAAAAACGGACTTGTTAAAGTCCGTTTATTACAATTGACACATTTCTCAATAACTCTCTGGAAAGTCAAATATTAATTTTTCCAATGACTAAATTTAGTGACAATTGCGCTAAAAGTGTTTTTAAGGGTGTTCAGGAATGGCTGAAGGCGGTTAATATGACATTATTCTCTTTTTTAAGGATCAGCTCGGCCCTGGCAGCAGTTTCATGGTTGCTGAAGACGCCGAAAACAGTTGATCCTGATCCTGTCATTGCGGCAAAATCCGCGCCGAGATCATAGAGTTCATCCTTTAAACGACAAATGTCAGGGTGTTTCCGGAAGATTACTCTTTCAAAATCGTTAATCATTACTTTTTTCCATGATCCGGTATCGTTAAAGAGCTTTGAGATTTTTTTCTGGTCCCTTATTTTTTCGGGTCTCCCCGCAAGCACCGGCCTGTTCAGGTCTTTGTATGCTTCACCGGTATTTACATGAATGCCATTGTTTATCAGAAGGATGGCAGAGCTGTTCCTGAGACCGGCGGGTTCAAGAATCTCCCCCCTGCCCCTGGCAAAAGCAAAACCCCCGTACAGGAAGAATGCCACATCGGAACCCGTGTCTGCTGCGCCGGCAAAACATATCTCGTCCTTCATGCGCCCAAGTGCCCTGCGTACCAGGTCAATGGCGCATGCTCCGTTGCTGCTTCCGCCGCCAAGTCCGGCGCCCGAAGGAATATTTTTTTCGATGGTAAAGGTAAAGCTGCCGCCCTTGCCGAGACGTGCCAGGTAGTTTCTTGCGCCTGCTGCAATGAGGTTTTCCTGCGGGTTTATAGAGTCCAGAACACTGGCATATCTCCCGCCGGCGTTTTCAATGAAAACAGAAACCTCCCCTGTATCGGTAAACCGGTATTCGCGAAGTTTTAGAATATCATGAAGTTCCAGTTCAGCCATGAGGCTGAATATATTATGGTAACCGTCAGGGCGCCTGTTGAGGACGTTCAGGTGAAGGTTCACTTTTGCCCTTGAAATGCCTGTAAGTACTTCGTAGTTCATATTTTTTTATGTTCCGGTCTGGCCGGGTGTCAAGAATAATAAATGGGAGTATGAGCGAAGGTATCATGGCCTGTTATTCCTTGCAGATGAAAAACGGCGTTTTTATCCTGCTGAAAAATATTTAACTTGAAATAATGAACGTCAGGGTTAAGAATTTCAGCATACTCGGGAATCAGGTGTAAATAATTGAAACAGATGATGATATTCGTCGGCGGGCTGTCGGTGCTCTCTTCGCTGACAATCGGCTTTATTAATCTGGCCAAAACAAAGTTTTCCTCAAACAGGCTCTTTATATTTATATCATTCTTCATAGCGCTGGAATATTTTTTAGTTACATTGATTAATATTCTTCCATTTTCCGGGCTGACAGAAATCCTTGTTAAGGTCATACTCTTTATACCGGTTCCTGTTTTTTTGTCCGGGCTCTTTATGGCAATGATTTTCCCTTCCGGACGAATCTCGAAGTACAGGCCTCTCATTGTACTTTTCCTGACGCTTGTGCTCTCTGATGTTACACTTTTGTTTCTGAATCCCTTTTCTCACAGCGCCCTGGTTAATGCTGATCTTACTCTTACCGCGAACCCCATAAATATAATACAGGTAGTTCTCGGTATCCTGCTGGTAGTTGCCATACCGGTTGTAATGCTTGCAAGGAACAGCGGGACCAAATTCAGGAGGCTCAGGAGTGTTGTCTGGTATTATGCAGTGGGTATGATTTTGATTTGCGTTATAATGGCTGCTTTTTACGGGGCCGGTGTTTATTTTTTCCAGGTACCTTATTTGAAGAATCCTGCGCTGCCCTTCCCGGTTTTTTTTATGCTTCTCCTCACGAACCATTATGTGTATGAATTTAAAGAGAGTAATTTCAAGAAATACTATATATTTCTCGTATATGCGATTCTAACATTCGCTCTGTTGTATTTTCCGGCATACTTCTTTCTAAGGTATGCACCATCTATACCGGTGATAAGGGATTTCAATATCCTGGTGAAGGGACTTGTTATCCTCATTTACTTTGTTGTTACTTACAGGATGATCCTTCCGGTACGGAAGCTGATAACAAGGAGGGGGTATCATTCAGCCCTGCACAGCCTTAATGAAACTATAGTTCCGGTCAGGGAGCTGAACAGAATATCTGAAAACAGTAGTTTCTGGAGAAACATAACCAATGACAATTTCCAGGGATTAAAAAACGCTATCGGCGCCACATCGGCCTATTTTCTTCTCTTTGACAGAAAGAGCAACGGCTTTCTTTATACCTACGGCTTCGGCCGCGAGCTTTCTGAATCATTTATTGAGGCTGAAAGCGAAATCATAAAGTTTCTGTCCAGGTACAGGTCTGTGTTCGAAAGGAGCGACCTCCTGACGGATTATGGCCTGGAGAACGTGCACCCTGACGTCATAGGTTTTCTGGATAAAAACGAGATTGATGTTTCAATGCCGTTCATGAACATGGCTGACTCGATTATCGGTTTCCTGCTTCTGGGGAAAATCAGGAAGGGGAGGCCTTATGACCGGGACATTCTTGATGCCCTGGAAATCTACAGGGTCAAGCTGCAGAGCCTGCTCATCACAGGCCTGATCCTTGACGAGGTTACTGCTGAACAGGTATCGGAACATGACCGGATTGTGATGAATGTAGTGAAGCAGCGCATTATTCCCGCAGAGATGGATACGGTCAGGGGGATAAGGATGAGCTCCATGCACATAAACAACTCGGATGCAGGAGGGGACTACTTTGACGCCGTGAGGCTTTCACGTGAAAAAACCGCCATATTCATGGCGGACCTGGCATACAACGGCGTAGACTCCGCACTCATGGGGCTTGAGCTTTATTCCATGCTGCACTCCCGTTCAATGATATTCAGCTTTCCGGAGAAGATGCTCAACATGATGAACCAGGTGCTCAGCACATCGCGCATAACAAGCAACTATGTGAGGTGCTGCGGCGTCATTGTATCATCGGACGGCAATTACCTGTATGCGAACGCCTCGTTTAATCCAATGCTGATTTTTGACCATGACAAAGACGGATTCTCTGAAATTGAATCAGCGGGAATCCCTATTGGCATAGAGATGGAGCACCGGTATGCCCTTACGTCAGGCAGGCTCAGGGAGGGGTGTATCGCGTTTCTTTATTCCGACGGTCTGTTCTCGGCCTGCAACAGCTCAGGCGAGATCTTCAGCATGGAGAGCGTTCAGGAGGTAATCAGAAGGCACTGGCGCGAGTCGCCGGCTGTTATCATCAGGGAGATATACAGTGTGTTCAGGAGTTTCACGGGTGACACGACACAGCTCAATGATGTTTCACTTGTAGTATTTAAAAAGGTAAAGACGGATGACTGATGGCAGTTTCAGTTCATTTGCCTCAGCTGTAAAAAAATACTCCAGCATCCTCATTTATATTCAGGGTTCACCTGATCCCGATGCCATTGCCTCTGCATACGCGCTCAGGGTGGCCATGGCAAAAATGAATATCCGTTCAGATATTGTAAGCGGCAAAAAACTTTCACTTTCACAGAACAGGGCTTTTGTGAAGGCCCTTTCCATTCCACTGAATGCGGCCAGGCATGTAAACACATCGGCGTATGATGCGTATGTCGTGGTGGACTTTCAGTCAAACATCGTCGAAGGGGTATCCGGCATTCTCCCGTGCGCAGTACACATCGATCACCATGAACCGGGCTGCAATAATACAGAAACAGGTTTTTCGCTCATTGACCCGGAGGCAGGCTCAACAAGTTCACTGGTCACAGGCCTGCTGATGAAGTCGGGGATTGATTTTACGCCGCAGGAGATGAAGTCGGTTTCGACAGCGCTGATTTTCGGCATACAGACTGACACGGACGATTTTGCCCATGCGTCAGAGATTGACCTGGAAGCCATGAGGTTCCTCTCCGCCTACAGCGACAGGGAAACCATAAACAGGATTTCGGGAATCCCCCTCTCTCCTGAAACAATGACCTTTTACAAAAAAGCCCTTGAGAATGAGCTTGTATACAGGGACTGGGGCATCTACGGGATCGGGTACATCGATATAGAACACAGGGACTCCCTTGCCATAGCCGCGGACCTGCTCCTTAAAAACACTGGCCATAACACAGTTGCAGTCCTGGCGCTGGTTGAGGACAGGCCGAAGGATGACCTGTACATAGACGTTGCCCTGAGGACAGTGAGCGACACGCTGGACCTCAATGCCATGATAAAAAAAATTTCACCAACGGGCGGAGGGAGGAAGTACAAGGGTGCATACCAGGTTAAGATGAGGTACTTCAGGCTCTGCCCTGACAGGGAGATGCTCTGGAAGACAGTTGAATCCGCCACGCATGAGAGGATCAAAAAGGCCAGGGAGGGCATGTATCTTGAAAAGATCAGGAACGTGGCGGTAAGGGCCCTGGACAGGATTTCATCGTTCCTAAAAAATAAGTGAGATGCTGCCTGATGCCTCGTAGGACATGATCTCGCGGTTTACCACTTCGGTGTCCCTGTTCCTGTATTTTTCAAGTGCCCACCTTCCGCTGAGTCCGCCCCGGACATTTTTATGCAGGTCAAGTGAGAGGGATGATTCAACGAGGTGCAGGTCATAGGGCTCGGGCGAGACAGAGTTTATGTAGTCGTACCTGTTGATCTCCATCTTGTAGGATATGTTGAAAATGGGCATGCCTGAAAGCGGGTAGAAGAGTGAGAAAAAGTCGCTCAGCCATTTGACGTCCGTTTCAAAGAGCAGGTTCAGGAGGTAGCCGTTGTCATTTTCCCTGAAGTCTCTGCTCCCTTCAATGTTCATAAGGTAGATGTAGTCCGCATCCCCCTCTTCAAGGGAGGTGTCTATGAAAATATGGTCTTTTCTCCGCGTCAGATCAATGCCGAATCTGAGGCCTATGCTTGACCTGTCGATCTTGAAGGTGAGACCGGTGTAGGGTGAGAGTGAAAACTCGCGGATGTTGCTTGTTATGATGTCGTTCATCTCGAAGTCAGACCCGATCTCAAATACCGATGCATGGTAGGAATTGTTTTCTGTGTTGTTCCTGAAGAAACCGGCCTCCAGCAGTTCCATGAGGTTGAGCTCCAGCGCAAGCCCGCACCTGTCGGTTATTACCTGGCCGGGGACTCCATAGATATTCGTTCGCTCACAGACCTGGTTTATACCGGCTGTGAGCGAGAGGTCCACGGATTCGTTGCCAACAGCAAAATCCATGGTGAACCTGTCTGTAAACCTCAACGCGTTGTCGTACTCCGAACCGCTGCCGCTCTCTACTGTTTTGTTCAGGGTGTCATATACATAGTCCCTGCCGTTTGCCGAGTTGTCCCTGCCGCCCAGAAAATATCCGGGATAGTAGCTGAATATATTCCATGCCCCTGAACCCAGCCTTGAACATACCCTTGATATCCCGTACTCTTCGGAGAAAGTATCATAGCCCTCACCCTCGTATGGAACATCGGCTTCATTGAGGTAGAGTGACCTGGAGTAGTTGAACTGGAGGTTCCGTACGTTTTTCAGGAACGATACCTTGTTCAGGAGCAGGGGGATTTTAAATTCGGATGTCATAACCGAGTTTGCGCCCTTTGACCTGTCGAAGTCGTCAATGGCTGTTTCATAATCGCGGAAGGTGTTTTCCTTATAGTTCAGCGAGATGGAGTACTCCGGCCTGAGGTAATCAAACCAGGTAATTCCCGTGGTGAAGGATGTGCCCCTGCTGCGCTCAACGTATTTCATGTCTGACGAATTGCTGAAAGGCAGGTGGTAGCCCCAGGAGACGTTCCTGCTGATTCCGGTTTCACTGTAGAGGTCGTCACCCCCGGATTGCACGTACTCCTCGGATATGATCTCTGCTGTCTCTCTCAGGAAAAAGATGGAGTTGGTGTAATCGAGCTTTAATGTGCCGAGCGACCTCTGCTTTTTTTCAATGTCAGAGAGTGATACATATGAAGATAGGGATGTGTCTGAGATGGATCCTGAATCGCGTTCCATGCGGGTATCGGAAAAAACCATGCTGAGCCCCGCGTCTGTCATGAGCCTGCCGTAGAGGAAGTCATCAAAGCGCTGCCTGTATGAAATAACAGGCGTATGTATGGTTGATGATTTCTCCTCGTCGTAATCGTATCCCGAAACGTCAAGCTCCCTCACGTTGCCCGCGTCTTTCACTGTGTATGAAAATGTAATGTCAGGAACCATGCCACCCGTTGAGGTGAATACCGAGTTCAGCGTAAAAAAATCGCGTTCGTATTCACCGCGTTTTTCGTCTTCGACCATTTCGTTAAGGCTGTCAGTGGAGCTTTTTTCTTTTGTGTACGTCATGTCTGCGCGCCAGTTGGGTAATATGTTTGACGATGTGAAGATTTCATTATACGACAGGCTGATGTCGGTGGTGGTCTTATTGACGGTGTTGAAGTTCGACGAGTTTCCCTTGTATATATAGCGTACCAGCATGTCGGATAGTACGGGTGTGCCTGATCCTGTTACTGCCAGGGGACGTTTCATCTTCAACTGGCATTCATACCACTGCGCGTCCCCTTCCAGGGTTTCCGGTTCGGACACGTAGATCTCGTTCAGCCAGAACTTTCCGGTTGCACCGGAACCGTACACGACCAGCCTGATGTACTTGATCCGCTTCATGTCAGGGTCACCGGTTACGGAATACGACGAAGTGTTTCCACCTGAATGTCCGTCAAGTTTCAGGCTCACCTCCTCCCACAGCAGGCTGTGCAGCGGGAGATACCTGTACTCAACAAAGTCGTAGTCAGATGAACCGATGATTATTCCAATGCTCTCTGCGGTGAAAGCGCGTACGTTAATCCACATATTAAGCGTGGAGTAGTGGCTTATGTCTATTGCCTTTGCAAAGGACCGCGTTACTGATACATTGCTGTTTGTCGCGGGAATGTTGAACTCAACCTGGAGCGCGGACTCGTTGGTGTTGTCGTAGTCATCGGTGTCGCCGCCGTACAGTGAGCCGTACAGGCTGGAGTGAGTCCTGATGAATGATTCAGAAAAGTAATCGGAATCGTTTATGCTGCTTACCACGGTGATTTTCATGGGGTCGGGCGTGAACAGGTACGATCCGTCCATGGCAGGATTCTTCCAGCGGGAAGTTACAAGCTGCAAACTGTCTATGAAGAGCCTGCCGCTGGTGCCTGTATTTTTTATAACATACAGGCGCAGGGAGGTGACGTTCTTCAGTGTTTCGACCTGCGCGCTGGTAAGCGTCGAGAGGTCCACGTAAAATCGTATCTTCTGCCATGTGCCTGAGGATGCGGTCACTGTGGCCAGGTCGAAAGTAACCACATTGTTTGCTGTTCCGAGTGTCCCGCTGGAGTCAAGGTCCTCCGTGTTGAGTTTTCCGTCACCGGATGTGCCGCTGTCAAGACCGGGGCCCGAACCGACGACAGTAGTATTGCTTCCGTTGAAGGAATAACCTTTATCCTCGGAAGAACCGCTGGTGGAATCTATGTAACCGTTGCCGTTGGCGTCCTCTGTGTCCAGAACACCGTCAGAATCGGAGTCTTCGTTTACTGTGCCGGCGTCAAGCTTGAGCTGCACGGAGTCAGAGCCGCTTCCCGGATCGAGCCTGACCCAGACTTCGATGTACTGTATGCCCGAAAGGTCAACGGCCGACTCGGAAAATTTCCGCGTAACTATGGAAGCGCAGGATGCCGATGAATCGAATGCGTAATCCAGTACAAGCGATCTCTGGTCTGAGGTTTTTGTTATGCTGCTGTTCACATGGCCGGTGGCAATATTGTAGGGCCCTGGTTTTACCGCGTAGTCTATGCTGTAATATTTGAAGGACTCCCCCTTCAGGTCATCAGGCGAGTCAGGGTTGCGGTAGAATCTGTAATAGAGGAGCCCCCTGGCGGCCTGGGAGAGTGAGGCAGGCATTGATGACAGTACCCAGTCCTTTTCGGACATGGAGACGACGATTGTTTCGTCGGATGATTCCATGTTATCAATGAGGGCCTTGCCGAAGGTGTTCACCTCGGTGTAGCTGCGGGCATACTCGCCGTAGGCCGTGAATTCAAGGGGGGCGGATTTCATGTCGCCGCCGGTAAAGAGGTTGAAGATTTCAGCGATCCTGCCCTGGGAGAGGTTCAGGGAGACATCCCCTTCGTAGACTATGGTCTGGTCAGATTCTGAACCTATGTCGGGTATGGTCAGGCTTTCGTTTCCACGGGAGATGACCAGGCTGCCCCCTACGCTGATGTCCCGGCTGAGCTGGTAGTCCATCCTTAATCCCCCGATAAAATTCTGCGAGCCGGTACCGAATGGTAGGTATTCGTATTTTACCTCTATGAGCGTTTCCGGGCCGATGAGGGGACATGATTGATCGGGGAATGAGAGGAAGCCCGAAAGGTAATCGACATTGTACTTTGATGAATTAAGCTCGATGCCGTTGACCCTGATCCTGACGCTGTTTTCAATAATGTTGCTGTTGCGAAGCTGGAAGCTCCTGGCCTCAACCTGGTATGCAGCCTTGAGCGCGTACCTGGAATAGATGTATACATCCTGCGGCCTGGACTCCGCGTAAATTTTTGCGAGCGAGGATGATGCTATGTATTTCCTGAATGGCTCCCTTGTGTTAAAGTTCAGTATGCCGGTTGTGGTGTCAACTTTGTAGCTTCCAAGGGCAAGAACCTCATCGCCGGTCATCGAACTGTTTTCGTCATAGAACTCAATGGCAAGGGAGCCTGACACAAGCTGTTTCACTCCAAGGGAATAGTATGACCGTATTTCGTAGACATCCAGGTTGAGCCTGCCGTCGCCATTCAGGTCTTCACCTGAATCGAGGCTGAAGTTTTTTGCAACGATGTCTTCGTTTGTTGAAGCGCCGTATTTTATAAATACAAATATTTTGCCTGCAAAGGTTCCCCCCGGGTGTTTGGGGTCGCTGTCTGTAAGGGCACAGGGGTCCATGGTGCCGCCGCTCCTTGTATATGCAGCAAATATGCGTGCGTTGTCGGGTATGGTCCGGATAAAGCGTATAACGCCGGTTGTGTAGTTGATGGAATAGTCCGTGCCGTTTACAAGGCGCGTATAGTATCCCCCGTCTATTGGAAGCTGTATGGCGTTGTTATTGTTATACTGGTTCTGGTCGTCAATGTAAAGTTCAAATCCGCCGGACGAGATGTTCACAGGATAAGGGGCGTATGTCGCCGGGTCCGATGGCGCGGAGGTGAATGTGATCAGGTTGTACGAGCCTGACCCGGATGGTATGGCTGATAGATTGTCGTATCTTACAAATGGTTCAAGCTGGTAGTAGGTTTTTTTCAGGTACTGGTATTCGCCCAGTTTAGTGTTCCCTGACGAGGTGTTGCCCCTGAAGTATTCAACAGCGGTCTCGCCCCTGGCTATGCTCCCGAAGGCCTTTATCTGCAGCCGGTCTTTTTTTACTGTGAAGTCCACGCCCAGGGCCTTGGCGTCGGTGTTGTCATAAACCGCATAGCGCGAATGGTTGAACCTGATGTCTATCTGGCCTGCGTTGATTTCGCGGAGGATCTCGTCGTCACCCACGGCCCTGTACTGCATAAGGTAGGTGTTCTCTTCACGCTCGCTGTCATGGTCAATGAAGACCTTGATCCTGTCGCCGACGCTTCCCTCAACATGGAGCTGGATGACCTGCTCCGGGGTAAAGCCCTGGCTCACCAGGCTGGAGACAGGTTTGTCCTCGTCAAACTGTTTGTATTTGTCGTCGGTAAAGAAGGACCTGCCGTAGATGAAATTAAGGCGTACTGACCCGTATGAATCTATGTTGATGGTGTCGCCTGAATAAATGTTGCCGCCGGTACCGTTGAGCAGCCTGTTATACTGTTCGTTAAGGACATACTCGTTCCAGTCGCCGGGATTGTAAGAGAGCGGGTCTTCATCATAGGCTTCAGGCGCGGAATCGTCTATACTGCCTGAATCATCGATGAGCTCCGCCAGGGCCTTTGCGTATCCGGGAATGTCAGCCGCATGGTAAAGGTATGCTGCCGAAAAAAGTGTAAGCGCCGCAAACAGATGAACAGATAGATGCCTGAACATTGGCTGGTGGTCCGGTTAATTTCTGTATGCATGGAGCATGGCAAGTGGCCTTCACAGCCTGCGGTTCATGAAGGCTCTACCACATCTTGCTCATGTACGGGTAGGGGTTGATGGGTATATTGCCGAGCCTTATCTCGTAATGGCAATGGCTGCCGGTCGTGTTGCCCGTGCTGCCCACGTACCCGATCCTGTCTCCACGCTTGACCTCTTTGCCGGTAGAAACCGCAATGGCGCTCATGTGGGCGTAGATTGTTTCGTAACCGTACTTGTGGACTATGCGGACTGAATTTCCGTATCCTCCGCTCCATCCTGCGGAAGCAACCCTGCCCGGAGCTGTGGCAAAGATTGATGTGCCGACACCGGCAGCGATATCTATACCTGTATGGAAATCCCTTCCATGTCCGAAAGGTGACCGCCTCCATCCGAAGAGGGATGAAATGTGGCCGCTGTTAGGTATGATAGATGGTATTTCGCGGGATATCTGAGTCCTGTCATTGATAAAGCGGTTTATTGTTTTTACTGTTTTTATTGTGCTGAGCAGGTCTCTCTGGAGCTCCTTGATTTCAAATATCTCGTCCGGGAGCATGCGCTTTTTTTTCATCAGCTCATCCATGGTCTCCTTGTCGTAGTCATTGAAGCCCCAGATGTTTTCGGCATCTTCAACGCCTGAAGAGAGCTGGTAGAGTTCGATAATTTCGGGCTTGATGTCGTCCATGTACTGCATAATCTCGCTGGTGTACTGCTCGTACCTGATGAGGTCTGCCCTGATGCCCTTGTATGAGAGGAGAAGTTCCTTCTCGGTCTGTCTTATCTGCCTGTTTTTGATTACCGCGTATGATGATGTGACTATACCAATAAAGAAGAGGCAGATGAAAAAGAGTATGATAAACTTGGATATCTGGAAATTGAAGATCCTTTTTTCGTTATGGGGGATAAACATGACAGTCATCTTTTCATGCCCCATCTCAAGGAACCGCTTCCAGGTCTTTTCGCGTTTTTTCAGGAAAACGTTATAGCTTTCATAGAGCTTTCCGGAAATCCTGCTCTGGTAGTTTTTTATTCTGAACTTCATAGGTTTTTGCTCTGTTGTTAGTATATCGGATGAATTATAAACAATTTTATGAATATATATGATATTAGCAACAATTTTTCCTGTTAAAAGATATGCTCAATCACTTCCCGCACTGAGCGGAGGCCTATTACCTCCCCCTCAAAGCCGGATTTGCGCACCTTGTCGATGTCCCCTTTCGACATGTATATGCGCCTGAACCCCGAGTACCTGAATTCCTGCACCCGTTTTTCAATGCCCGAAACCGGACGCAGCTCGCCCGAGAGCGAAACCTCTGCCACGAAACCAGCGCCCTCCTCAATGGGCACCTCCTTCAGGCTCGAAGTGATTGCCATGGCCACTGCAAGGTCTGCCGCTGTTTCGTTTATGTTGAAACCGCCAGAAACATTCAGGAAAATATCAAACGAGTTGAGCTTCAGGCCTGCGTGTTTTTCAAGCACAGCACTTATGATGAGAAGCCTGTTAAGGTCAAATCCGTCAGCCATGCGCCTTGGGTTTGAGAAGCTGGTGAAGGTAACAAGGGACTGCACCTCGAAGAGAATGGTCCTGCTCCCCTCTACTGCTGCTGAGACTGCGTTGCCTGGGGATGGTGACCTGAAGGGGTTCAGGAATATGCGGTTCTTGTCCTGCACCTCCTGTAGCCCGCTCTTTGTCATGCTGAACAGCCCCATTTCATTGATCGAGCCGTACCTGTTCTTGAAGGCGCGCAGTATGCGGAAGTCGCGGGCAAAATCCCCCTCGAAGTAGAGCACCGTATCTACGATGTGCTCAAGGAGCTTGGGGCCGGCGATATTTCCATCCTTTGTTATGTGGCCGATGAGTATGACCGGTATGTTGGTGCGCTTTGCGAACTCCGCGAGCCTGAAGGCCGATTCCCGGACCTGGCTCACTGAACCCGTGATGCCTGGTATGTCGGGACTATAGACGGTCTGTATGGAGTCAACTATGAGGCAGCCCGGTTTCATCTTTTCGGCAAGAGAGATGATCTCATCAACCTCGTTGTCAACGGATATATGCATGCTGGCAGGATTGACTCCAAGCCGCTCAGCCCGCTGCCTGATCTGTACCGGAGATTCCTCGCCTGAAATGTAGAGCGAGTTCATCTTCTCTGAAACCTGCAGCGCCAGCGTTGACTTGCCGATGCCAGGCTCTCCGCCCAGCAGGATCACCGAACCAGGAACGATGCCGCCGCCGCAGACAAGGTCAAACTCGCCCATACCCACGGCCCTGCGCGAAAGGTCTTTCATCTCTACAGAACTGAGCAGCACGGCCGTGGCCTCTCTGCGGCCCGCACGGGGTTCCTCGGTCCTTTCGGTTATAGTGTTCCATTCGCCGCACGACTCGCACCTGCCGTTCCACTTGGAGTAGTCGGCCCCGCAGGCCGTGCACACGAAAT
>CAYTSF010000026.1:0-1470 GCA_964440335.1 uncultured Leptospirales bacterium | reverse complement strand
TCGCACCTGCCGTTCCACTTGGAGTAGTCGGCCCCGCAGGCCGTGCACACGAAATAGTTTTTTTTCTTTGCCATTACTGCTGCTTCTTGAAGAAAAGTTTGGACGGGTCCTGCTTCAGGTTGTTGAACAGTTCCTTGGCAGACTGTGACGCGTCCTTGATGTTGTAGTATATTTCCTCGTCGTTCATGAGCCTGCCCAGCGTCCCGCGGCCCTGTTCAAGCCGCTGTATGATCTTGTTAAGGCTGCTTGTAATCTCAGAGAGGTTGCGGATTGTTATGCTGATGTCCTCCTTGTTCCTCTCAGAGAGGCTGGCCATGTTTGCTGTGAACCTGTTGAGTTCATCCATGAACACCTTCATCTGCTGCGAAAAGAGTATGATCGATGCCTTGGCTGAAAGTATGGAGGTGCGCACGTCGTAGCGGTTCTCGTTTGTCATGGTGTTGAGGGTTTCGACAAACTGCCGCGAGTTCAGGAAAATATCAGCAAGGATCTCGCCGCCGTTTTTGTCCTGCATGAAACCCTGGAAGACCAGCATCATCTGGTCAAAGCTGGCAGGGTCTATGCCGTAGACCTTGTCGCCATCCTTCAGAAACTCGGTCGAGGTTGTTGAGGGAGGGACAAACACGTTGATGTACTTGCTCCCTATCATGCCCTGGGTGAATATGGCGAACCTGGTTTCTTTAATGAGCCTGTACTTGTTGTCGATCCATATCGTGACCTCGGTCTTTTCGCCCGATTGCCTTATCTCTGTAACCTGGCCTATCCTGATACCGCCAGCGATGTTAACAGGGGCGCCAACCTTCAGGTCATTGAGAAAACCGAAATAGACCCCAAGCTTGTAGCCGGACCTCGATACGCTGATCTGCGCAAGGAGCGCCACGATTGCTATGAAGAAAGTAAAACTCACTGTGATAACAAGACCAACCCTGGCCTCATTGTTAAGCTGCATCCTGACCTCCGGTGCGACCAGACAACAATTTTTTACAATATCCCATGAATGAGCAATTTAATCAAATAAAATTCAGTTTTGAATGAATGATTATTTCAGCATGGAGATGACCGGATCATGATAGTAAAAATTGATTTGCCATGGATATGGCTGCGTGATATTATTATAGCAGAATGCGATAGCATTTATCTGTGTAAAAAGGAGGCCACAATGTCTGTATGTCTCGTCTACATCACAACAAGTTCCATGGAAGAGGCCGAAATCATAGGAAGGAACCTGGTTTCGCGTAAACTTGCCGCCTGCGTAAATATTGTGGGCAACATGAAATCGATCTACCAGTGGGAGGGGAAAATCGAAAGCGGTGACGAGGTAATACTCATAGCCAAAACGAAGAACGCCCTTGTGGATGAAATAACTGAAAGCGTGAAGGCCCTGCACAGCTATAAGTGCCCCTGTATCGTTTCGTTCCAGATAGAGAACGGCAACAACGAATTTTTAAACTGGATCAGGAACGAAACAAA
>CAYTSF010000025.1:0-28973 GCA_964440335.1 uncultured Leptospirales bacterium | reverse complement strand
TATTATACAAGCAGAGTATGAATCAGAAATACAGTAACGATTATAACGATCTTGAAGACGACGCGAGCCAGATAGCCGCGTCGTCCCAGATCAACGATGACCTCATTGAAGATCTCCAGGAGGATGTAAATATCCGCAGCGAAGATGTCCGGGCAACAAGCAGGGACTTCACTGATTCTTCGATATCATGGTATCTTGACCAGATTAACAGGATACCGCTGCTAACAAGGGAGCAGGAGGACACCCTTGCACGCGCATCCAGGGATGGCGATCTTCGTTCAAAGGATGAACTGATAAAGTCCAACCTGAGATTTGTTGTTTCAATTGCCAAGAAGTACCAGACAAGCGGTATTTCCCTTCTTGACCTGATTAACGAGGGTAACCTTGGGCTTATCAAGGCAGCTGAAAAATTTGACCCGGACAGGGGGTACCATTTCATTTCATACGCTGTCTGGTGGATCAGGCAGTCCATAATGCTTGCCATATCACAAAAGGCATCCCTTATCAGGCTGCCGCTTAACAGAACAGCAGACCTCCAGAAGATAGAGCGGGTGCATAAAAAGCTCGAAAACAAATTCGGACGTGAACCCTCGGCAAACGAGATAGCTGAAGAGCTTGACATGGACAACGAGGAGATAAACCACCTGCGAAACATAACTCAGGACTTTGTCTCGCTTGACTCCACGCTTGGCGATTCAGAGGACACGACCATTCTCGATATGATAGTTGACCCCAAGGCTGACTCGCCCGACGAGCAGGTCTTTGAGGAATCCCTTGTAAATTCCCTGAATGAAGTGCTCGATACACTTACTGATTCAGAGAAGGAGATTCTCTGCATGAGGTATGGACTCAATGGTTACGAGCCCATGTCGCTCCAGCAGATTGGCGACAAGTTCAACCTCTCCAAAGAGAGGATCAGGCAGATCGAGAAAAAGGCCATCAGGCGGCTTCGTCATCCCTCAAGAAGCACCAAACTTAAAAGCTACATGCAGGACTGAAAATGAAATATCTCATAGGTGGAATACTGGCAGGATTCGCTGCAGGTATGATTTTTTTCCAGAGCGCAAGCGGTATGGAGGTCGTACCTGTATTTTACAGCAGCCTTAATTCTCTGGAGTCAGTTCAATGGGCTGACAGTAAAAACAGCAAAAAGGGATTCGTTGTGCCTGTCGATGGAAGGGTATGGGTAATGGATTCCTCCTGCCATGTTGTTAACAGGATCGATTCACCTGACACGCTTCTTGAGTTCAGTGCGAACGGCGCCTACTATATAAGTTACGGCAAGGTGGGGACTGATATTGAACTGCTGGGACTCAGCGGTGAACGCTATCTTAAAATGAAATCCATGGAAAAACCTTTTCTTTCGCATAACGGCGAGCTCATCCTGCTGCTCAACGGAGACCATACCAGTATAAGGATATTTGATAAAAACGGAAACCGTACCGGTGCCGGGCAGATTAGTGGAAGGCTCTGCACAACTGTTGAATTTTCACCCGAAAACGACTTTGCGGCATGCGGTTTTGCCGATGGAACATACTACTTTCTGGACCGGAAGGGTTTTGTTATCGCAAGGGGCACGGTGCAACCCGGTGATGTGATCAAGGGGATTGCAGTGAGCCCAGGGGGACTGTTCGGCCTTGTCCATTACGGCAATACCGGGTCGGACCGGTTGAGGCTTGTTGATATTCAGGAGCAGGAGTTCGACGAGTCTGACCTTCCCAGGCCACATTATGTGAAGACCGCCATGTGTGTTTCAGATACAGGGGAGGGGGCTTTCTCGGATTATGACTGTGTGCTTCTGACTGATAATGACTGCGACATAGATTACAGGGTGGCGCATCCTGCAAAGCGCCCGGGATATTCAACGTTAAGCTCGGGTGCCGGGATTTATGCCCTGGGTTACACAAAGGCTACCGGTGAATCGCAGCTTGTATTTTTTTCACCACGGGGTGAGATAATTTTTGCAAAAGAGTTCGCAGGTATGTCATTTGTAGGCGCGGAGATCAGGGAGAAACTTGTATTTGCAAGAGGTTCTGATAGTCTTTTCGGTTATAATATCCGGCCCTGACCCCTGTTTCGAGTTTTTCTGCCAGTATCGCAAGTTCGCTGTTACCTCTTCTCTCCGCCCCTTTTTTCAGTATTGCAAGTTTTTCAATGGCACAATCCCCTGCTGCCGATCTCTGCCTCTGAGTAAGCCTGCATCCGCTGCTGTCGAGCAGCTTGATTATTGAGTAGGCCCTGAACCTGTCCATGCCCCGGCAAAGTGCTGAAAGCTGCCCCTGGTGACCCGAGTACCTTGTTATCAGTTTTTCCCTGATAAGACCTGTGTTTTCAAAAGCTGTTATGCGCAGCCAGAGGTCGTAGTCCTCGCATACGGGCATTTCTTCGTCAAACAGTCCGTATGTTTCAAATATGCAGCGGGAAATGACAACACCCGAAGGGCTTATGGCACAGAGTTTCAGGGCATCGGCAAATATGTTGCCACCGGTTTTAGTGTAGCGCGCGCCCTGGTTAATGCGTTTATCATCTCTGATCCAGATCTCTTCGCACTGGTGGATCTTTATGCCGGGGTTGTTTCCGATGAATTTTTTGTGTGCCGCAAGTTTTTGTTTTTCCCAACGGTCATCGGAGTCAAGGAAGGCTATGTGCGGGGATACGGATAGCCTGATGCCTGCATTCCGCGCCGCGCTGACACCGCGGTTTTCCTGCCTGTGGCAGTGTATTCTGCTGCCGTACTCACTGATGGTCTGCGGCGTGCTGTCGGTTGATCCGTCATCAACAACAATGATCTCGAAGTCGCCATAGTCCTGCGCAAGCACAGAATCTATGGCGCGTTTTAACTGGTGCTGCCTGTTGTAGACAGGAATAACAACGCTGAAGAATGGCATTGTCAGATAAGATAGAGTTCGCTGTCAGATATAATTTCAAATCCTGCATTCCTGAGTATCTTTTCGGTGAGGCTCACGTCCTCCACCTGGAAGACGAATACAGCTTTTTTTTCACGGATTGTGAATCCGTATGCATCCTCCACATTTATATTGTTATTTGAGAGAATGGATGCTGCCTTGTGCAGACCTCCGGGAGAATCGTCGATGAGGATCGCAACGATATCCTTGAGGGTTGATGCAATGCCTTCATTTTTAAGGCATTCGTTACCCTCTGCCGGTTTGTCGAGTAGAAGTTTTATTATTCCATAATCCCCTGAATCCGAGATCGTTATGGCCCTGATATTGATATTGTTCCTGCTGAGGATTTCTGTTACCCGGCTTATCTTGCCCGGCTTGTTTTCGGCAAAAACTGATACCTGGTGTGGCATATAATCCTCCTATATGTTCCTTTTATCGATTACACGTTTTGCTTTTCCTTCACTGGGCGGCAGCGATCCCGGCTCCAGGAACTCTATGCGGGGGTTGATAACTATGAGCGCCCTGAGTTTTTCAACTATCTCCTTGTTGAGCTTTTTGAGCGCCTTTATATCTCCCTGGAAGAGCTTGGAGTACAGCTCAACCTGTATATGCATACGGTCAAGCCCCTCCTCCCTGTCGACGATTATCATATAGTTATTGCCAACTTCAGGTATGTTCATGATTACAGATTCTATCTGTGAAGGGAACACGTTCACGCCGCCGACAATTATCATGTCATCGCTGCGTCCCTTTATGCGCTCGATGCGGCGGTGGGTGCGGCCGCACCTGCATGGTTCAGGTATAATACGGGTAAGGTCGCGTGTCCTGTACCTTATCACGGGCATGGCCTGCCGGTTGATATGGGTCAGTACGAGTTCTCCCTCGGAGCCGTCGGGGAGCTGCTCACCCGTATCGGGATCTATAATCTCGGCTATGTAATAATCCTCTGCAAGGTGCATGCCGTCCTGCTCGGAACATTCAAAAGCAACACCGGGTCCGTTCATCTCTGACATGCCGTAGCAGTTATACGCGGTGAGCCCCCACATCGCCTGGAGCTTGTCCCTTGTTGCCTCGGAATACGGCTCTGCGCCGAAGTATGCCTTTTTTATTCCAAGTGAATGGGGGTCGATCCCCTGGTGCTGTATGACCTCAACCAGGTGAAGCGCATAGCTAGGTGTTATGTGTATGATTGTCGTGTTAAAATCCTGCATGAGCTGAATCTGGCGCAGGCTGTTGCCGGCAGCGGAAGGGATTACAAGGCATCCCAGCTTTTCGGCGCCATAGTGCAGCCCGAGCCCGCCGGTAAAAAGCCCGTAGCCCATCATATTCTGGAATACGTCATCTCTCCTGGCACCAGTGCTGTACATGCCCCTGGCAACCTGTTCGGCCCACTGATCAACGTCGTGCCTGGTATAGAATATTACTGTCGATTTTCCTGTTGTTCCTGAAGAGGCGTGTATCCTCACGGCTTCTGACCTGGGAACTGCGACCATTCCATCGGGATAGCTCAGTCTGAGGTCATGTTTTGTAGTAAAGGGCAGGTCTTTCATGTGTTCAAAGGAGGTTATTTTTGATACGTCGATCCCGTTCTCCCTGTACAGCTTTTTGTAGTATGGTGTTGAAGCCGCAGACTCAAGTGCCTGCTTCAGCCTGGTTAATCGCAGGTTGTCAAGATCACTGCGGGATATGGTTTCAATTGCCTGATTGTAATACATTCTGACTACTCCGGATTCTGATATATACAATAAAACAGACCATCAACCGGTCTTTGTCAATAATATCTTGAAACATACACATTTTTTATCTGACAGTTCCCGGAAAAAGTCAATCTGTGTTTATTTTCAGAACCGGTTTTGCCGGTGGAATTCTCAATATCCCGCATATATATGGCTGGCAAAAGAGTAATCTGCCGCATTTGACTGCTGCGGTGTCTGTTTGCGGACCAAAAACTTTGTTTACAGTAATACGCCGATTATTACTATTGCTAAAAATAATCACGGAGGAATCAATGAATATTTTAATCTTTGGACCCAATGGAAGCGGCAAGGGGACACAGGGCGCTGTTGTGCAGAAAAAATTTAATATAACCCACGTTGAATCAGGCGCCCTTTTCAGAGAAAATATAAAAGGCGGAACAGAACTGGGGAAAAAAGCGAAGGAATTCATTGACAGGGGGGATCTTGTTCCTGATGGAATCACAATTCCAATGATACTGGAAAGATTAAAGAAGGATGACTGTAAAACCGGATGGCTGCTTGACGGTTTTCCTCGTAACCCTGAACAGGCTGAAGCGCTTGAAAATGCCCTGACCGATGCGGGGATTTCGCTCGATTATGTGATTGAGATCGTTCTTGACAGGGATACTGCCAGAAAGCGGATCATGGGCAGAAGACTCTGCGAAAAGGATAATAATCATCCGAATAATATATATATTGACGCAATAAAACCGGAAAAGAATGGAGAAAAACTTATTTGCCGTGTATGCGGAGGGGAGCTCTCCACCAGGGCGGATGACCAGGATGAAGCGGCCATCGATAAGAGGCATGTGATCTATTACGACGATAAAAACGGCACAGCAGCAGCCGTAAATTATTTTAAATCCCTTGCTGCAAAGAATAATATGAAATTTATTGAACTTGACGGCACACCGGGTGTTGGTGAGGTCAGCCAGGTTCTGATCGGACAATTATCCTGATACAGGCTGACATGAATTAAAAAAGGCTGACCATCAATCTGGGTCAGCCTTTTTTTTACACGCCTGATTTTTCGATTGTATATTTAATTTGAATTCATTATTCTGTAATCAGTTTAAAAACTCCGGAGGTAAATGATGTCAAGAATTACTTATGTGGCCGTAATACTTATGTTCATTATAGCTACAGCAGGATTTTCAAATGTGACAATATCAGGTAAACACAAGAACATGACAAAAGACGGTGCAAAGGTTGACTGTAATTATTGTCACGGCGGTTCCATCAAGCTTGAAAAAAAGAAAGGCCAGTTAGCTGACAAGAAGCTTGGTGGCAAAAACCTGTCACAGGTAAAAGGCTGCGGAGGCAAGGATTGCCATAAGTAGCTGAAACATGCTGCGGTAAGCGGAAATATGCCGGGCATCGTGCCGGCCTGATTTAGCTTGCGGCAATTTTCAGAGTAACTCTCCCCTGTCTATTCAGCAGGGGAGGGGTTTATTTTATTTGACATTGCTGTAAAAATATGTCTTAGTGACATTAAGCACCGGTATTTTTTCAAAGGAAAGTCCGGAAACCTGAGATATTTCCGCAGAGAAGGCATACTGGTGATCCTGCATGGGTCAGGAATAAAACCATAAAGCGAGTGTGTATCATGGATACTAAATATAAGATGGCTGCTTTTTTTCATGTAATACCTGCAGCAGTGAACATTGCAGGAACGCTTTATCTTTTTAACAGGCCGGATGTTCTCCAGTTCAAAGGATATCTCATCGGTACCGTTCTCGGAATCATACTATCATTTATATGGCTGCTTCAGGTAAAAAGAGCCCTGGGGTCCCATGCGATCAAACTGCTTAAAATAACCTTTACCGGATTCCTCATTAAACTTGTATTCTTCATAATATTTATTGTGGGCGTATACAGCCTGATCGAATTCAGCAGGACATTCTTTGCTCTGTCATTTTTTATCGCGGTCCTTGTCAGCGCAATCATTGAACTGTGGTTTTACGCATCTTTCATAAATTCAAAATAAATCAGCAGAATATATCTGGCAGGGATACTTTATGAAAACAACTGATCTCAAAAAACTCAGCAGAGAGGAACTTATCGAGCTGATAGAAAACCTGGATAGACGTTATGAATTTGATCTGAATAATCCTGAAGCCAGAATAATAGATTTCAGAAAGATGGTTGAGTCAGCCTATGATATAATCTTTGTTATTGATAAAGACAGGCGCATACAGTATACAAACAAGGCGTGGAAGGAAACTTTTACAAGCAGGGACTCGAACCTGGGTAAACTCTATACCGATTACCTCCATGAGATTGAAATTGAAAGGGGTAACATGGTGGTCGATTCGGTGCTCAAGAACGGCCAGTCCTTCAACAATGAACTTCTGAAGATATACGAAAATGGCAAGCCCTATTATTTTGTTACGAACTTTTCACCAATGCGCGAAAAGAACGGCGAGATTAACGGCCTCATCGCGATCATGCGCAATTATACCGAACAGTACCAGATTCAACGCAAACTCAAAGAAAATTCGAAGATACTTGAAGAGAAGGTCAAGGAGCAGATCAAGCAGGCCGAGGAACTTCGTAACCTGCGCGACCTGAACGAGGAGATCATAAACAACGCGCCCATAGGCATGTTCATGGTAGACCCTTCCGGTATAGTAATAAACGAGAACCCCATGCTCAGTGAGATCATGGTCAGGGAGCCCAACTCGCTGGTGGGGGTGAATATAATCAGGTATTCGGGTTTTATTGAAGCCGGTTTTACCGGACTATTTGAACAGGCGGTCGCTACGAAGAAAACCACGAAGATCAACGAAGCCAGGTATATACCAATGTCCGGTATGCGGGAACTCGTTGTCAATGTAACTTTTGACCCCATACTCAGCAGGACTGGCAGTGTGGAAAAAGTGCTTATCATGATCGAGGATGTTACTGATGAGGTCAAGATCAGGCACAAGATAAGCAGGACAGAAAAGATGACAGAACTTGGTATGCTGGCGTCAGGCGTGGCATCAGAGCTAAAGACCCACGTAAACAATATGGCCATGGATCTCAACTTCGTGGATACGAATGTTGATGAATACAGCCCCGCTGTTGAATATATCGATTCATTGAAAAAGCAGCTGGAAAGGATCAAGAACATCTCTGAACAGCTCCTGAGCCTTGCCGTAATAGATGAGAGGGATAAAGAGATTTGTGAGCTAAACAAGATAATAACCGGCCACCCGGTTGATGTATTCATTAACAGGCTTAAGAAAGAAGGATATAATGTTTCTGTAAACCTTCCGGAAGAGAGCCCCGAATTACATGCCTCTCCCGGGCAGATACACCAGTTGTTAATCCAGTTCCTTGAAAACGCTGAAGATGCGGTCGACCCTACGGGAAAGATATCTATTGATGTTGAGTCTGTCAGGGCAGAGGAGGGGGATTATGCCGTACTGACAATAACCGATGACGGCATGGGTATCCCTGAAGAGAATCTTAAAAAGGTATTTCAGCCTTTCTATACAACAAAGGGGAAAAAGGGCACCGGCCTGGGGCTTATGATAGTTATGAATATTATAGGCAACCTTGGCGGTACAATCGGCGTCAGGACAAAACCAGGTGAAGGGACTTCAATCAGGGTTGTTCTGCCGCAGATAAAAAAATAAATTGGGGGCTGCGATCCTTATGATCAGCAACAGAGAAGAAGTAAGAAACATCTTTGAAAAAGACGGATACAATATACTTGTCATTGATGAGCAGAGCGATCTCAAACAACCGGAAGCCTTTGCTACAATGGAAGAGGTTGTTCCTGCACCTGAACAGGGTGAGATCAGGGAAACCATACGCAGGCAGCAGGTTGTGCCCGTTGTGCCAGTGGTAAAGACAGACGAGTACGATATTCCAACGATTGTTGAATACCTGAACTGGCACATGAGCCGCATCGGCGAGATTGTAATAAACCGGAACGAGATTGTCAGGCAGGCCATATACGCAATTCTTACCGGTGAGCACATGCTTCTTCTCAGCCGTACAGGTATGGCGAAATCATTCCTTGCAAGTTCCATTTTCAATATTTTTGAGGGGGCACGGGTTTTTTCATCGCAGGCCAGCAAGGACCAGACCCCTGACAACTACTTCGGGCCGTATAATATAGAGGAATTCAGGCGGGGCCGCATCAGGCACAATATCAAGGGATCAATCATTGAGGCAAACCTTGTTTTTCTCGATGAGTTTTTTGACGCGAGTGACGTGGTGCTCAGGTCGCTGCTTTCAGTCCTGAACGAAAGGAAGTTCATCAACGGTTCTGAACAGATCGATGCAGCGGTGCACACAGCAATTGCCACTGCCAACTACATGAGGATGAATGAAGTAACGGAAGCTGTTATGGACAGGTTCACGTACAAGTCCATAATCCCCGAAGACAATAACGTCTACAGCCAGCTGCTCATTGACGGCACTTACACAACAAACAGGGGCAAACCCTCCGAGCCCGACAGGAAGATTTACTTCAACCAGATACTTTTCCTCAACGAAATAATTACAAATAACCACAGGGACATAAAGGTCAAGGTCCCAGAGCATATCTATTTCCTGAAAAATGTTTTTGTCACAAAGTTTGTGAGCGAGATGAGGAAGAACGAACAGAACTTTTTCATAAGCCCCAGGAAGCAGGCCAAACTCGGCGATTTCCTCAGGGCGTCGGCCGTAGTAAACAACAGGCTCGAGGTCACTATGGATGACCTGCGTGACATGTACCTGGCGCTGTGTACCCTCAACAGCTTCGTTTCGGTCAAGAGCATGGACAAGTCCGAAAAAGACCTTTACCTTGATGTCTACCAGAAGACCCTGAACCACTTCAAGGCCAATGGAGCGCTGTCGCAGATAGAGTTCCTGCTGGGGATCCGGGAAATTTTTGAGGAGATCAAGAATGACCCTGAGAAGAAGGAGCATATCCTCAAGAAGAGCAGCATGCTCGAAGGCCTTAAAAACCTGCTGAAGATGGTGTTCGGCGGCAGGAGGCGCGATGAGGATGAGGAACTCACCATGGATTCTCTGAAGAAGAGCGTGTTTGAGGTAAACTCTTCAGTTGAAGAGGTTAATGAACTTAAGAACGGTATTCTGAAGGAATACAGGGAACTTACCTGAGGTCTGACCAATGATTGCAGCACCAAAGGGTGATGACTTTTTTGAATACTGGGACACACTTGGTTTTTTTGATAACATCCAGGTTGTTCTCCCGCCGAAGTTTATGCTTCTGTTCGAAATTGCCAGGACACTCTTCACGGATAAAACATCGCTCGATGCACTCAGCGCAATCGATGACATACTCAAGGATGACGAGGTCTTTATACCGGACCGCGACAAGTCAATATCCGTCAACAGGCTGGAGCGCATTGTTCCTCTTGGCGACAAAATGGAAATTGAGAGTTATAAGAATATAATTGACCTTAAACGTGCGCTCCCCCGCGAGCTCGCGCAGGACGATGATATTTTTTCGGCCAAGCTTTTTACAAGAACGCTCATGGTTCAGAAATTTTATGAATCCGACGCTGACCATTTCAAGCCCGTATCGACATTAAAGAATGAGACAGGCCGTGAAGCCAACAGGTTCGACCAGCTTTTCTACATCCTGCTCGATACATCGCGTTCAATGGAAATGCACATGCGGGCCTTCTATTCAAAATGCATAGTGGCTGAGTTCCTGCGCAGAAAGCTCAACAGCAACGCGCGTCTTTTTTTCAGGACCTTTGATACAAAGACCGGGCCGCTCTACAGGATTGAGAAAAAGGAGGATTATCCTTACCTCATTGAAAAGGTACTGTTTTCCACAACTGGCGGTGTGAGCACCAACCTGCAGAAGGCAGTATACCAGGCAATCAGCGACATCAATTATAACAAAGAGATGAATAAAGCCGAGATCCTTGTCGTTACAGACGGAGTGAGCAGAATCGATCCGTATGAAATGATCGAAAAGCTTGCAGGCACCAAGCTGCATATACTGAAGATAGGCGACGAAACGCCCGAGCCCGATTTTTACGAGATGAAGGCCGCATTCTCGGGCGAAAGCGTTGATGCAGACCCGACCCAGATGAATATAAAGCAGATCATGGAGCTCATGAAGGACCCGCAGAACAGCGAGCGGCCACTTACCAATGCCGAACAGAGGATCTACAGGATCATGCTTGATTACTCTGCGAATATATTCAAGGACCTTCGTAAGGTTGCGAAGAACTATATTGAAGTGGGCGATATTAAAACCGACAACCTGTACGATGTATCTTACGAAAACCTGGAGAGTATTTTTCACTGGATAAAAAAGCTTGAATTCATGGACTTTAAGTACATGCACATCGATGATAAGGAAAAGATATTCAAGCAGGCCTACTTCCTGGGACAGTATGTCAAAATGCTGTATGAGTCGGCTGAAAAGAACAAGCCCGAACTTAAATCCTACCTTGAAAGGATAGGCGCCATCAAGAACAGGCTCATGAACGATAACGAACTGTTCATGCTCATTGTAAGGTCGGGCAAGTACCATGAAGACAAGAAGAAGCTTAAACTCGACCGCAAGGAAGCTCGCAAGCTCATGAAGAACATGAAGATGCAGGACCAGAAAATATCCATGAATGAGATGAAGAAGGCCCAGCTGACTTTTACATTCGAACCCGGCGGCAAGGGGAGTGCCGGCAAGCTCGTGCTCCTGCTGCTTATTAAACTGGGACAGGCCATGTTAAAGGTGGTAACATTTCCGTTTAACAGGGGGAAGGATAAAGATGAAGAGGAAAAATTCAGTTCTGTTGAATACATGGACGATACGAAAGATAAAAAGAAGTGACCACTTTTAAATAAAAAAGCCCCGGAAGGGGCTTTTTTATTTAAAAGGAATTCAGGCTATTTGACCTTGTTTTTATACCAGTCGACGATGTCGGATATAATATCAATATTGGTTTTATGCGGCTTCCATCCGGTTATATTCTTGATCTTCTGGCAGTCCAGATAGACGTTGTGAAAGATGAACAGCTTGTGGTCCCTGGTGAAATAGTTTACCTTCGACGGCTTGAAAAGTGCCGAATAGAAGAAAGCCTTCAGTTTTGAAATGTGCTTTATTGCAAAGTCCAGTTTTTTCTGCTCCTTGATCTTGACTATCTGTTCCATCTGTGTCGGCACATTATCAGATCCTATGTTGAGCGCCATATTCCATACCTTGTCACCGGCCTTATATGTCTTGTAGAATGCGTCAGCGGCATCATGCGGGGAAAGCAGCTGGAACCTGGTGTCTCCATCTCCGGCCATGAACATGACGTTGTCATTTCCGAGGCCCATGGCCATGTAGAGCGTGATAAGGATTGATGAATTTTTTATTTCAGGGCCCGCGATAACAGCAGGCCTTATTATTGTCAGGTTCATCTTGTTTTTTTTGGCGAACAGCTCGCATAGTTTTTCGGCCTTCAGCTTGTCCTTGCCGTATGCAGTATATGGCTTCTTGGGTTCCTCCTCGCGTATGGGGAAGGACTTGTTCTTGCCGTAAACAGCGTATGTTGACAGAAATATGATCCGGTTGATTTTGGCTTTTTTTGCGATCATGAGAAGGTTCTGCGTACCGCTGATGTTTATTTTTTTCATTTTTTTACGGCTGATTTTTGAGGTTTTATTTTTATCCATAAGGTGGATTATGGCCGTTACATCCTTGCATGCAGCGTTGAGTCTCTTCCCTGAGAAGAGGTCTCCCTGGATAAACTCTACACCTTCGGGAAGACTGTCAGCTTTATAAGCATCGTAGCATCTGACTTTTTCGCCATGTTGAACAAAAATATCCACAATGGCTTTTCCAAGCATGGAATTTGAACCTGTGATCAGTACCATAACCGCCTCCGGATTTCTGTTTAATGATTTTACCAGCAAAAAAATCTGAGCTACTGATAATATACACTAAACTATTAAACTCAGCAATACATCAATGCCGGAATAAAAAATTTATCATATAAAACCAGTATATCTTTATTATATTAAGCGAGCCAGCAAGTCAAGAACAAATAATAATTGCCGGAGCCGGGTAGTGGTGTGCCGGTAATTATTATAAAATAATTGCAGCAGCAGGCTTGATCACTACCGCTTTTCTTTGCGGGGAGAAGAGCACCCCTTCGAATATACCGGTGATTTCACCGGCAGTGAGCGTCGTGAAGCGGGAGGTATCTCTCCTGTCATCGGGAGCCGCGAAATATTTTTTGTCATCTGTGACAATTTTATAAACAGTTTTGACCGCGGGTTTAATAACAGCGTACCTGTAGCCCCCTCCTGTTTCAGAGAGCACCTCAAGGCTGTTCAGTGAAAGGGACTGCAGTTCATCCTCTGTAAATGCTGAGATAGGGAGCTCGGTCCCGTTCAGGGTGAACCTGCCATTGAGGTACCCGGCAGTTTCTCCCGGGCATGAAATTATACGCAGCGGCATGTTCCTGTAAAGTACGGACTGGCCGTTCCTGTATTCCCTGGCGGTCTTGTTGACCAGCAGTATGTCCCCCCGGCTCACAAGGGGTGAGTAGTCCGCATCAGCCCTGCACAAAGTGAAAAAAGAAAAAAAGACCATGAGGGATAGTGCCAGCAGCAGTATGGAAATTGCGGCAAAGCCTGAATAGAATTGCACGCTGTTGAATTTGCGCCTGGTGATCTTCCTGTCCGGGATGGCGCTTGCCATAGCTTCAAAAGGTGATGCAAGCGACAGCACCACGAACGCGCATACTGCAGTCAGGGCCGGAAGAAGAATACTTGCGCCCGGATTTACTGCCGCATAACATGGGACTGAAATAACCGAAAGAACGCGCAGCAGCATAAATGCCGCGCCCTTTGCAGCGCTTCCCGAGTAGACCTGCCCAAGACCTGTGGCAAAGAGTGACAATATGAATGCGACCCATGGTTTAACCGCTATCTCTTCGCCGGATGTTATTATTTTTTTCTTCAATGCTTTCTACCTGATAAATGATTCAATAAAGGATTTTACTGATTCGCGTCCCCTGATGACACCGTAATGCCCCTCGCAGAGAATGTCGGCGTTGAGCGAGGCCATGAACCTGAGGGATTCAAAATAATCGTCCCTGTCAGACTTAAGGTCAGGGTGGAGAGGGCCATGCACATCCTGCCCGAAGAGGACAAGCATCCCGTCAGAAACGACTGTTATTACGCATGAGCCGGGAGTGTGCCCCGGAGTATGGTACGCGGTAAATACACGTTCGTCCACAACGAATTCGCCGGTTTTGCCTGAAATTTTTATGTCAACGGGGGTCTCAGCCATGACCGTACCGTACCATGAGGCTGCGGTTACAACAGGGTCGGCGCTCTCTATGTATGCAGAGTCAAGTTCATGCGCAACGATGGAAGCGCCGGTAAACTCTTTCAGTCCCGCTGCTCCGCCGGTATGGTCATAGTGGCAGTGAGTCAGAAAGATATACCTGACAGACTGCGGATCAACACCTGTCTTTATTATGTTTGCATAGATATTTTTGCCGCCCCTGCCAGTTCCTGAATCGATAATTACGGAGCTGCAACCGGCCCTGACCAGGTATACCGATGCGTCAGAGCTGTGGGAGTTTTCACCGCCTATGATGTAAATGTCAGATGTTACTTTCTGTATCATTAAATTTCCGCCTGGCGCTGCGCGGTGCTGTTGCTATCCTGAGCGCCTGCCTGTAACAATACACCGGGCTTGCCCGGAGGTCAAACAGATTTTGCAGGGATGAATATTTGTTGACTTGCATCCGGCAGGGTATATCATTTGATGACCAGACATTCATTCCACCGGAGGCCTGTTTTGAAGAGGAGCTTTTTTGCAGCTACCGCGATGATTTTAATGATTATCGCTTTTCCCGGTTTAAAAATAACTGAAGCAGAGAACGCCATCTCCTTCAATAAAAAAGGGTGGGATGCCTACAACAGCACTGAATATGACAAGGCCATCTTTAATTTTGTAAATTCACTGAGGGTCAACTCCCGTTACACTGATTCCCTCATCGGCGCAGGTAAATCCTACTATGCCCTGGGCGTTTACAACAAGGCGCTGGACATGTATTACGACGCGCTCAGGCTTGACCCTAAATCGGTTGATGCTCTGAACGGAATTGGCATGGTGCTCTCTGATATCGGAAGGTTCACAGAGGCCATAGGGTATTTTGAGAAGGCATACTCGATTTCCGGTGACAACCTGGACTCGCAGTTCGGGCTTGCCTACGTTTATTACAGGATGGACAAAAAGGTCTGGGCCAAAAGAAAGATTGAGAATATATTCAAGAGCAACCCGTTTCACTACCAGTCGCTGCTGCTAATGGCAGACATAAAGACCGACGAAGGGAGGCTCGATGACGCGCGCGGTTTTGTGGAGAAGGCGATAAATTCAAAGAGCGATGCCCCTGCCGGCTATATAAGGTACGGAAGCATACTGCTGAAGAATTACCTCAGGACAGGCGATACCGGGTCGCTCGACGAGGCAAGGGAATCATATAACAGAGCCCTTGCTATAAACCCGCTGAACTACGAGGCCAACAGGGACATGGGCATGATCTGTCTCATGGAGATGGAGAACATGAACGCTGTGAAGTTCCTCAACGGTTCATCTGACGAAGCCCTGTACAGGGAGAAGGGCGAGCAGGCCATGGGGTATTTTACAAAGGCGGTTTCAATAAACTTCAACAAGTCCACTATTTACAGCCTGGCCCTTGCCTGCGAGCTTTCAGGTGACAAAAACCGCGCGGTGGAGTTCATGCTGCAGGCATACAGGAAGTACCCCTCGGACGCCATGCTTAAAGGTAAACTTGAGGATTTTCTCATACTCAACGACTACAAGGCCATGTACCCGGCGCGCGTCATGCTGAGCAATGAAAACATTGAACTGGCGAAGCTGAACAGGCGTGAAAGCCTTCATGATAACGTGATATATTACCTGCGCAGGGCGTTGTTTCTCAATCCCCAGAACCGCGAGGTGCGCGAACAGCTCATAAGCTACTATTCGGTCCTGGACTACAACGTGCTCATGATAGACGAGATGAAAAACCTGCTGCAGCTCTACCCTGACTACAAAATACAGGATGCCCTTAACCTGGCCATAATAAAAAGGCGCGACAGGCTTTACAACAGGGAGGGATACTCCAACACCGAAGTCCCGCGCGACGTGCCCCGGGTACTGGTGCTGAATTTTGACAACGCTGGCCGTATAACTGACCATCCGGACTCAGGCAGGACCGTTGCGCGCGGAATAACTTTTGCCCTTCAGCAGTTCGGCAGGATGCGCGTTGTGGGCATAAAGGAGAGGGAAACGCTCGCTGGCGAACTGAAGTGCGGCGGTGACAACCTTTTTACAGCGGTCAGGAAACTTGAGGAATACAGAGACAGCGATGACCACGGCATAGACTTCATCATATACGGCGAGATATACGAGGTTGATGACTACGTGAACATCAACTGCCGGATTATGGACATGGAGAAGGGCTATATAATCAGCGAGTTCGAGGTATCCGGCAAGGGTAAGGAGAACCTGGAGCAGGTTGCAATCAAGACCGCCGGGAAGATATACGGCACAGTGCCCTACACCGGCAGGATACTCAAACTCAAGGAGAGCGGCATAGTAGTAAACCTGGGGCTTGTTGACGGAGTGAAAGAGGGCACGCAGCTTGTCATCTACCTCGATTCCAGATCAAGGTCTACCAATGAAGCTGTCCGTTACGGCGAGATATTTACTGTAAAGGAGACCGATACCTTCATCTGTTACGCAGAGCCTGACAGCTCCGATGCCCTGAAGTCGGTTGACTCCACGTTTACGGTATATCCGCTTCAGAAGAGGCGCGCGCGCAGGCTTGGCTGACTTTCAGCTCAGGGGGATCAGCATCTTTGCATAGGTCTTGTCTGTGCCGTTGGTTGTGATGCTGAAGTTCCTGTGGGTGATGTTTATGTTCTTGAGCAGCACCACTACCATGGATATCCCAAGTCCCATTCCCTCTGCCTCGGGGTCCTGGTTTTCCATAAAAAATTCCGCTATGTTGTCATACCTGGATGACTTCAAAATCCTGTCGTTGATCTTGTTCATCTCTTTTTTGTTCAGGGGGATATTGTTAATGACCTCTATGAAGAGGTGCTTCTTGTATACCTTGAAGTAAACACGCGTTGAGAGCTTATGTTTCTTTGCCTTGATGCCGTATTCAAGAAGTGACTTCTCATTGAGGATGGACCTGACCTTCTTCACGATATCCGCAGCGTCATCGGGATTTTTTATGACACCTTCAAGAAAGAGTATACTCTTGGCGTTGGCCTTGGTTGCGTTTGAAATGAGCTCTTTCACGCACGAGTATATAGGAGTGAAAAGGTCAAACCTGTTGTGTTTTTCCAGTATCTTTGCCAGGGCGAATTTGATCTTCTCCTCTGTCTTTTCAAGGGCCGAGTATGACACGAATATAATGTCGCTCTCGTTTTTAACAGCGGTGATTATCTCGTTTTGATATGATTCGGTTGTTTCCTGGTTTGCCATATTTTTCCCGGATTAATTATACTTTAATCATCGGTCATAAATGTACATAATTTTCAATAAAAAATTTTTGTTCATTTATAAAGGGGAAGGGGAACACGCAGAATTACCTTCAGGTCTGCGCTTGTATTCACTCTGCCGGAAACGCGACGCAGAATAGTGCTGTGCGTCGGAATAGAGCTTCCAGTGGGCAGATCCGGCCTGCGCTCTCTTCGACCTGGATTCGTGATTCCTTCGTGTTTGCTTCGACATGAATAACCGGCTGCCCCCACCCGTGAAAAACATTTGACATGCTGCCTGTTGCGGGCATCTTAACTGTATAACAGCTCTTTATCCCGGACTATACGAGGTCGCCTGAAATTTATGAAATCCATTTTTGACATGAGCGGTACAGAGAAGGCCGCTGCGCTTCTCATCATACTGGGGCCGCAGATCGGCGCGGATATTCTGAAGCACCTGGACGAGACCAGTGTTGAGAAGCTGACTGCGGAGATGATAAAAATCCGTTCGCTCCCTGACGGCGAAAGGGAGGAGCTCATGGGGGAGTTCATGATAGAGCTTCGGCGCTCCTCAAAGGCTTCATACGGCGGGATAAACAGGGCGCGCAAGATCATTGTCGATGCCTTCGGCGAAGAGAAGGCCGACGACATGTTAAAAAAGATCGAGGGCAAAGACGTGGAGTCGGGCTTCAAGTTTCTGGCTGAGCTGCCGGCCGATGATATCTTTCAGCTGGTAAAGGACGAAGACCCGCAGCTCATATCGGTTGTCATAAACTTTATCCAGCCTAAAACTTCAGGAGAGATACTCAAGGCGCTCCCCAGGGACAAGGCAAAACAGGTTGCCCTGAGGCTTGCAAAGATGAAGGGGGTATCTCCCGAGGCGTCTGTTGCCATTGCCAGGGCTCTGCGTAAAAGGTACAGGGCAATGAAAGGGCAGCAGTCAGAGGCGGCGGAGAGCGGCGGCATAGACTCCCTCGTTTCAATACTTGAGCACATGAGCAGTGACAGCGAGAAGAAAATCCTCGACAGCCTGGGCATAACCATGCCCCATGTCGCAGAGGAGATCACCGAGAGGATATTCAATTTTGACAATATAGCCGGACTTACCAATAAGGAGATGCGGCTGCTCATAGATGAACTGAACGACGACTCGCTCATTGCCATGGCCCTCAAGGGCGCAGGTGACGAGATCAGGTTCAGGTTCCTGCGGAACATGAGCCAGAACAGGGCCACTGATATATTAAAGACCATGAACGACCTGGGCGCTGTGAAGCTTAAAGAGGTCGTCGAGTGCAGGGACTACATTGTTGATGTGGTGAGGCGCATGGAGAACAGGGGGGCCGTAGTTTTCAGGAAAAAGGGTGAGGTGTGGGTGGACTGATCAGTTGCGGTCACCGATCCATTCTGACCCGTCGTCATAGTACTCCTTCTTCCATACCGGGACCCGTTTTTTGATTTCATCTATGATGTACCTTGACGCTGCGTATGATTCCTCCCTGTGCGGAGACGAGACCAGTATTATGATGGATGTTTCGCCGGGCATGACTCTGCCGTACCTGTGGACAACAACGCAGCGGTTAAGGCTCCATTTCTCTATTGCCTCGCATGCGATCCTGTCCATCTCCTTTACGGCCATTTCCGGGTAAACCTGGTAATCGATGAACCTTACGTTTTTACCGCGCGAGTTGTCCCTGACCCTGCCGCAGAAGAGCAGGTCTGACCCGTCACCAGGACTTACGTTCTCCTCAAGGATTTTTCCCGCATCGACCGGCTCACTCTGTATGGATATACTCTTCATTCAGCCTCCGCTTACCGGCGGGAAAATTGCCACGACGTCGTTTTCACGCAGAACCCTTGCCGGCGTGCAGTAGTCCTCGTTTACCGCAAGCAGAAGGTGTTCGCGCCTGCTTTCAATTGCGGGGAACTGGCATGAGAGTGAGTCTATGAGGTCGTTCAGTGTTGCTGAGTCGCGAAGATCAAGCTCCTTCTCGCTGAAGCCGCAGATGTCGCTTATGGAGGCAAATACTTTAAGTCTGATTTTCATTCTGTAGATATTACTTCTTGTTGACCTTGTCGCGTTTTACCATGAACACAAAGTGTTTTACGTAAGGCTGCAGGCCTTCGGGGAATACCGATGTATCAGCGGTCTTCGGTTCACTGATGAGGCTGTCTATGTGAATTTTAGGAAGGTCCTCTTCACATGCATCGATCAGGACTTTGAACCTTTTCATTATTTCATTATCAACTGCGTCAGAAGAGAGTTTGTGCATCATGTTATAGAGCCTTGTCAGGTTCGTCTTTTTAACGTTTTTCCTTGATTTGGCAGACCTTGCTTTAGCTGTTGTGCTTTTAGCCTTAACCGGCATAAAAACCCCCTCTGACTTTTTGAAAATTACGTCGATGTTAGTGCAGTTTTGTCTGATGTAAAGAAAATTTTATTTTTTTTAGGGAATAGAGGTTTAATTCTGCACGTCAGGCCGGATTTTACCGATTTAATAGAGAGAGAAACCCGTTTTTGACTGTTCCGGGCGGATTTATAAACTGACCGGACCCTGCGGGGCACCAGAATCCAATAAAGGGGTAAACCCATGAAATGCGCAAAATGCGGAAAGGATATAAACACAACCAACCATTTTTACGTTCCCGTAAGGAACAGGAAAGAGGGACTGAGGTATTGCATAAGCTGTGCCAGAGAAGAGAAGATTGTTACTCTTGTCTGACCCCTATTACAGGCCTCTGATCAGCAATACCCCTGCCATGAAAATTTTCTTCGGCAGGATATCCGGAATCACTGCCGGCTGCTGATGAAATCAATGCGTTTACTCACTGTTATAATTTTCGGCCTTCTGCTGTGTGCCATGTCGGGCGCCATGGAGGTTAACCCTTTTTTTAATCCTGCATTTATGGCAAAGCGCATAGTCTCACTTTCGCCCTCGGTAACTGACCAGCTCAATGACCTGGGTGCGGCTGATCTGCTTGTGGGAGTAACCCCCTGGAACCCTGAATATAAAGGCCCTGCGGTAATTGTGGGCGACTACCTGCGTCCTGACATCGAAAAGATACTGGGCCTCAGGCCCGATGTGGTGCTGTTATCGGACGAGGACAGCGTGCAGTCATCTGTTATACCCGGCAGGTTCGGGCTGCGGTGCATCAGGTTCGGGCGCGTAAAAGGCTTTCAGGATATATGCAGGAATTACATGCAGCTTGCATCAATGACAGGCACGGGCATTGATGCGGAGAAAAAAATCCAGTCATATAAGGAGCGCCTCTCCCGCATAAAAAGGCCGGGGCCTGCGCTACGCGTCGTGTTCCTGGTCTCTGCCAGGCCCCTGATTACAGTTTCCGGCGCGTCATATATTACTTCAATCATCAGCGACGCGGGCGGGACAAACATATACGAGTCAGAACGGAACCCGTACCCCATACTGAACCTGGAGTCCCTGGTAACATCGGGCGCAGACATTGTACTTGTCATGAACCCTGATGACTGCAACTATGTCAAAGATATGGTGAAGGACTTTAAATCCGCAGAATTTGTAAAAATGAAAAACATATACGCAACGGGTGATACCACGGTGCCATACTATTCGCCTGGAAAATACGTTGAGTCCGCAGAACTTTTCGCGAAAATATTTTCGGGGATGAACAGGTGAGCTCCCGGAAAAAGTACACGCTCCTGCTGCTGCCGGTGGCCGCCCTCGCGCTTGGACTGTCGTGCGGCAGCGAATTTATCAGCCCGCTCAGGTTGCTGGCGTGCCTCTCCGCAGGTGACAGCGGCATAGCCTGCGAGGTGCTGCACAAGATCAGGCTGCCCAGGGTCGCAATCGCGATGTTTGCCGGTGCCGCGCTCTCGGTGAGCGGTGCTGCGTTCCAGTCCGTGTTCAGGAACCCGCTGGCAGACCCCTTCATCACCGGTATTTCAGGGGGCGCGGCCCTTGGTGTTTCGGTGGCTGTGATCGCAGGGCTCGGGCCTGGTGCGCTTACGGCTTTCTCTTTCGCCGGGAGTTCGGCCGGAATCCTTCTCATATATTTTATTTCAAGGGCCAGGGGACTGACGGGCAGCGGCCTCATACTCTCAGGTGTTGCGCTGAGCTTCATTTTTTCATCCTCTGTGATGCTAATATTTTCCATGGCAAAGTCAGGCGATGTGCACAAAATTATTATCTGGCTCATGGGGGACCTGTCGTACCAGGCTTCTGTTTCTCCGGTGATCATATGCTTTCTGATCCTCTGTATCATGGCTCTCATCTTTTTGTTCCACAGGCAGCTCGACCTCATATCCATGGGGAGGCGCTTCTCAAGGTCGTCTGGTGTTTCAGACACTGAGCTGCGGGTTGTAATGGTGCTTGCATCTGTCCTGGCATCGCTCTCGGTGCTGCTCGGCGGGGTGATCCCATTCATAGGATTGATGATTCCGCACATGGCCAGGAGCGCGGCAGGGCCGGAGCATAACAGGCTGCTGCCGGTCTCTGCGCTGGCAGGGGGGTCGCTGCTTGTGGCTGCGGACGCGCTGTGCAGGTCAATGATTCTCCCCTTTGAACTGCCGGTTGGTGTTGTTACCGGTTTTTGCGGTGGGATATTCTTCCTTGTGTATATACTTAAAAACAGGCCGGAGCTTTAACATGGATAATATCTTTTCCATAGATAGTGTGCATGCAGGTTACGGGAAGAGCATGATTTTCCGGGGCCTGAACTTCGCTGCCGGCAGGGGGGAATTTGTATCTTTCATCGGGCCAAACGGCGCGGGTAAAAGCACTCTGCTCAGGCTGCTCACCGGCGCCATGCAGCCGGCCAGCGGAAGCGTGACCTTCTGCGGCAGGGATATAAAAAAGTACAGCGCCAGGGAACTGGCAAGAAACTTTTCAGTGGTAACAGCCATTACAGGCGAGGTGCCCGATTTTACTGTCAAGGCATTCGTGGAGTTCGGGCTGTACCCGTACAGCGGTTTGGGCATACATGGGGATGGTAAAGCGGAACAGCGTGTGGATGAAATTTCAGAGCGTACAGGAATCTCGGGCCTGGCAGAGCGTTCCATAAACGAGATTTCCACAGGTGAATTCCAGCTTGTCCAGGTGACACGAGCCCTTGTGCAGAACAGCAGCGTCATAATCCTTGACGAACCTGTCTCCAACCTGGATTACAGGCATTCCACCATGGTCATGGACATACTTAAAGACCTGAACCGCACAGGGACAACAGTTCTCTGCGCGCTCCATGACGTCAACTGCGCGTCAAATTACAGTTCAAGGATCGTGTGCGTAAAAAACGGCAGTGTTGTGATTGACGGGAGCCCCATACAGGTTGTTAACGCGGTCAACATGGGGCTGTTATACGATTGGGAATTTGTTTCACTTTTAAACCCGGCAACAGGAAGCCCCATGGTTGTACCTGTACCGGGTTAAGCTTCCGGGATTACTGATCCCCCTCTTTCTTCTTGTCCTTCTCTACCCTTTTGCCCCATGCGTCGCTCTGAGTGTCTTTGTATTTGTCCCTCACGGTGACTGTGATGTCATCGAGGTAGAAATACTGCCAGATCGGGATGTCGGTGTCATTTGCCGGTTTGTAGACTATGTAAAGTATTTTAAAGCTCATATCGTTTTCAAGGTAGAGATCCTGCTGCTTGATTTTTTTACCTACACTTGCTGTGAGTTTTTTCCATCCGCTGAAGTTCAGCCTGCCAAAGGAAATATTGGAAACAGTGCCGTCGATATCCTGCACCACAAACTGCAGCTCGCCTGCAAAGTTCTTGCCGTAAACCCATACGTTTATCTCTTTGCAGTATTTCTTTATTTCAAAGGGCTTTTCGGGCTTGATCCTGAAAACATCACCAATCTTTCCGAAAACCTGCACGCCCAGGTATTTTTTCGAGTTATTGTACTGCGCCGGGTACTGGTCCCTTATGGCCAGGTCAGCCTCCTGCTGCGTGGTCACGTCAAACTTCAGGTTTTTTTCCCGTGTATAGCTGGAGGATTCAAAATCCTCAATTACCTCTTCAGCATAGATGAGCTGTGATACCTGGTCCTGGTCGTGTTTTTTCTCCTGGTCTTTGGTTTCATCCTGTGAAAATGCCGGTATTATGAGTGCAATAATGGCCAGGGTCATAATGAATTTTTTCATTGTTTATCCTCCGTTATAATTACCATATTATAATATATTTTTGTGCCGGGTATGTCAATAAATTCTTGCCCGGGCATTGTTTTTTAGTTACAGTTATAGATTGGAGTCGATAAATATTTGTTGCCTTTTTTAATCTGAAGGTTCAGGCTCTGGCTGGAAACTATATGGTAAATGACAGAAAAGAGAGAAGATATTCCACGTACCTGATGAACCCGGAGAGGGCCTTTGTTGATATCGATGCAGGTATAAAAATAAGGGGCAGGATTTATGACCTATCCGCCGGCGGCCTCTCCTTCGAGGTACAGGGCTCAGACCTGGAGTTCCAGGCTGTTGAAAGGGCAAAGGATTATTTCATAGAGATAGTGATCGACAGCCTGAGAATTGTTTCAGGGGTCAGGAGGGCATGGAGCGTTATCCGTAATGGAGACAGCGGGCCGGTTTACATTTCCGGGGTGAGGTTCGAGATTATGTCCAGCGATGACAGGTTAAAGCTCTACAGGGTAATTGAAAGCATCAGAAGTGCTTCAACTGCCGGTTCATGAGCTGATATGGGGGCCATGCCTGGATGAAACTCCATATTGTCATAACACTTTTTATTCTGCTGCCCATGCCGGCAGTTTATGCGTCAGAAAGCGGGTCAGCCACAGACAACCCGGACTGGGTATGGTTCTTCTACGAGAAGAGCGAAGATAGTTCCGGAAGCAGCGTTATCTACAGGCCTTTTTTCATGGAGACTGTTTCCCCGGACCTGACCTTCCAGGCGTCGCTCATGCCGCTTTTTTTTACCAGGTACATTACGGCAGACAGTGACAGCGTTAACGGTTTTTTTGATTTTTACCAGTCCAGTGATTATCTGCATACCGGAAAGCAGAAGGATTATGATGCCGCTTTTTTTCCGCTCTTCATGTACGGGAGCGGCACAGACCTGTCCGACAACTACCTCCTTGTTTATCCATTTGGCGGGACAATGAAGGGCAAGTTCGGTTACGACAGGATTTCGCCATATATCTTTCCCGGCGTGGTTCTTTTTTTTATTTTTCCGCCATCATCAATTTTCACATTCCAGACACTTCTGCTGGGGCTCGCGGCCCTGGTACCGGCATACACTGAGTTTGAAGAAGGGGACTACTCCGCAACAGCAATTCTGTGGCCGCTCATTACCTGGGGCGGCTCGGAATCGGGCAAGAGGAGCGACTTCAGGTTCCTGCCATTCTATTCGCATAACAGGAAAGAGGGGTGGTATGAAAACTGGTCCTACCTGTTCATATGCAGTTACAGGGAGATGTACCTGAAGGATGACACCCGCTATACCTTTTTCCTGCTCCCCCTTTTCGGCAGGAAGTGGAGCCGCGAGGGGAGGGTGTCGTCGTACACGGTTCTGTGGCCCTTTTTTTCATGGGGATACGACAGCGGGACCAATGACAGGGAGTACAACCTGCCCTGGCCCCTTGTGCAGATACGCGACTGCGACAACCCCAGGGTGAAGAAACGCATATTCTTCCCATTCTACGGGACATACAGCTACGAGAACTACGACAGCCTTTTTGTCACTCCCCTCTATTTTAGGATAAATAGCAGGTCCGAAAGGGAGAACTCGGTCTACCATATTGCGGGGATTATTTTCTGGTACTTCGAGAGGGAATACTCCTACAACCATGAATTCTACGGCAGGTCATGGAGCTACTTCAAGTTCTGGCCGCTCCTACAGGTGGAGTGGAGCGATTCGGGATTCTATTCTCTCAATATCCTGTCGCTGCTACCCTTCAGGGACACCGCCGGTTATGAAAGGCTTTACCAGCCCTTCTGGACCCTCTTTGAGTACAGGGTAAAGCCCGGCGGCCAGAGGCACCTGGGCCTGCTCCTGCGCACCTACTACCAGGTGTGGGACAGCAACCTGATGAAAATAAAGGTGCCGCTGCTTTTTAATTACACCAGCTGGAAGGGGGGCCTGCGGGAACTCTGCTTCATGGTCCATGCCTTCGGTTACGAGAGGGACTCATCCGGGGCGTATGTGAGGATTTTCTGGATACCTCTGCGTGTGGGCGATGGAGTTGATGATAAAGGTGAAAAGCTTGCTGATGAAGAGGACGCCGGCAATGGCTGTATTTCAGATGAATGGTTCAACAGCATGCACGGCAACCTGAACTGCTGCGGCACAGATGGAAATCTTTATGCCAGCGTGAGGTTTTAGTATGGCCGTTCAACCGGGTCTTTCATACCGCGAGAGGTTCATGGATACTGTGTCCGGGGTCGGGGCCAGGTTCCTCTACCAGGTGCAGTTCTCGGGCTTCACAATCATGCTCACCATAAAAACATTTTTCCAGATGCGCTATATGTTCTCCAAACGGCGCGAGATCGTGAAGCAGATGTACATCTCCGGCGTAAAGAGCATGCTGGTGTGCAGCATCGTGGCGCTCTTCGGCGGCATGATCTTTTCACTGCATACCGGGCTGCAGCTCAAGGTTTACGGCCAGAGCGATTTTGTCCCAACGATGATGATCAATATCATGAACAAGGAGCTGGGAGCGTTCCTCACCGCTATCATCCTCACTGCATTTTCAGGCGCGGCCATGGCGGCGGAACTCGGGACCATGAAGGTCTCGGAAGAGATCGACGCGCTCGAGATGATGTCCATTAACCCGGTGCGCTACCTCGTTATGCCAAGGATGGTATCGATGATGATTATGCTCCCCGTCATTTCAATATATACAATTATCCTGGGTGTATTCGGGGGCGCCATAGTAAGTTATTTCCAGCTGGGGCTCTCTTTCGAGATGTACTTCAGGCGCGTGGAGGAATCTATCTGGTTCAAGGACATGTACGTGGGCCTCTTTAAAAGCCTGGTATTCGCCATAATCATCTCATCGATAAGCTGCGCGAACGGCCTCAAGGCGAAAAACGGGGCCCTCGGCGTGGGCCATGCGACCAGGGTGTCTGTTGTTTCGTCGTACCTCATGATCCTCATTGTGGGGTATTTTCTCACGTCGATATTTTACGGCGGATTTGTATGATAGAGTTTATCAATGTGCATAAAAGTTTCGGCGGGAAGAAGGTGCTCGATTCCGTCTCTCTCGCCATTGAGAAGGGGGAGACTTTTGTTATCATAGGCCAGTCGGGTGTGGGCAAGACCACAATATTGAGGCACATCGCCGGTTTCTTTGACCCGGATCATGGAGATGTGCTCATTGACGATATTAAAATGAATGGCGCCAGTGCGGGGAGAAGGACAATACTCCGTGAAAGCATGGGATTCCTCTTTCAGTCCGGGGCGCTTATCAACTGGCTGAGCGTCAGGGAGAACGTGGCCCTTCCCCTCGTTGAGCATAAACTCGGTTCCAGAACATGGATAAATTCCATAGTGGATGAAAAGCTTGCACTGCTTCAGCTCACCGAGGCCGCGGACAGCATGCCCTCGGACATAAGCGGGGGCATGAAAAAGCGCGCCGGCCTTGCACGGGCAATCGTGCGTAATCCTGAAATAATACTATACGATGAACCAACATCGGGCCTTGATCCCGTAATGTCAGCCAGGATCAACGAGATGATAATCAAAATGCAGGCTGAGCTGAACGTGACCAGCGTTGTGGTGACGCATGACATGTCCAGCGCCTTCAATATAGCAGACCGGATAGCCATGCTGTACAATGGAACCATCATTGAGTGCGGTACACCTGACCAGATCAGGGCAACCGGTAACCCCATAGTAAGGCAGTTTATTGAAGGTGCCATACACGGGCCAATAGAAGCATGAGTTGATTTTTGTATATAAAATGGTTATATTTGTAATAACCGGTCCAGCATCCTGGGGCTGAAGTTTTAATTAAATGGCGGGCGATGAGCAGATTTAATGAATTCATGGTAGGCGTGGTTTTTTTATTCGCGATGACGGTTCTTGGTTATTTCACCATAATCAAGGGGGAATTCTTTGACAACCGCAAGTATTATAACATGTCTGTGATATTTGAAAGCGTCGAGGGACTCTCTGAGGGTGACCATGTAATGGTTAACGGGGTTATGGCGGGGAATGTGAAATCCATAAAACTCATGGATGACAGCAGCGTCAGCGTGGTACTGAAGATGTATGTAAGGTTTACAATTTACGAGAATTACAGCATCGTCATGAAGAACCTGACAGCCCTGGGCGGAAGGGGGATAATGATTAATCCCGGCAGGGAGGAGGCCAACGGTATATTCTACCAGGAGGTAATCTCAAGGACAAACCTTAAAGGTTCATCTATCGGCGACCCATTCTCGCTGCTCGCAGAGGTGATACAGGAAAACAGGACCGAACTTCAGAGTGGACTGAAGAACCTCAGTGAATTTGCTGAAAAGATAAACAAGGGTGACGGGACCCTGGCGAAGCTGGTCAACGAGGACAAGGTCCTTGATGAAACTGACAAGCTGCTCAAAGATATGAGGGATGCTATTGAGGATTCACGGGAACAGGCACCGGTTACAAGCTTTATCAGGGCGGCACTTACCATTTTTTAATGAACAACTACGGATGTGTACCATGAACCGGTAGTGTTGCATCCGCATGCGACACATTTAAACAGCATAACCTCCAAATTTGGCAATACTCTCCTGTATCTTTTTTTCAAATTTAAAAATATCAGAAGTATAACACCCGGTAAGTGTAAAGCTCATATTCTTCTTTGAGTTATTATCCACCATGTCGGCCAGCTCTGTAAGTCCGTCGGTAACTTCGTCATTTTCTTCGCCAGGTTCAACGCTGCTTTTTCTGTCACTCATCAGGACTATCTGATGGATTTCGGGGTTCATGCATTTGTATGAAAAACAGACTTTTTGAACATGGGTTAGGGGCCTTTTCTTTTTAGATGTAAAGCTGTTATCATGCTCTGAAAAATACCCTTTTTCAATTAAACCGTCAGTTACTCTTATGCTTTCATAATCTCTGGAAGATTTCATGCCATAACGGATAATAAAAATTATACCTGCAATCGAAAGAATTAAAAATAAGGAAATAATGATTACCGCCATTATATCCTCTTTTTGAATATTGGAGATCAGCAACGAGACAAGCAGCAGTTCAAAAGGGATTATCATGAAAAAGACAGACCAGGATACTTTTTTAGATTTCCAGTAATAGATGTGAGCTGAATTATCAGTTTTTTCTTTTATAAAAATCGGGTCTGAATTATTTCCGGAAGAAATCGTCTTACCATCGTAAGCGTAATATTTTTTCAGCGCATTAAAAAGTCCCAGTGTTGTATTCTCATCAGTGGAATTGTATAAATCTATCATAGAACCATCTGTCTTTTTTATATAGCAGATATAAAAAGAGGTTTTAGTCGTATGATTTTTACTTTTTTTTGTTTCGACAAATATGCGTTTATTAATAGATTGAATATCTGAATAGGGGATAAATGCTTCGCCGATTTTATCCTTAATGATAACAGAACTGTCGGTATTGCTGAAACTGATACATTGTAATGCGAGCCTGCCGGTCCTTCTGCGGTTGATAATGACTGCCACCGGAATAAGTAACAGGGCGCTTCCAAAACATATTAGCACAAGCTGCTGCAGGTTCCATGCAGTGTGTTCAGGCGTGACATTGAGGAGCATTTTATGAATTCCGATTTTTACGAAGACTCCGCCCAGCGTGACAGAAATTAATAACGCCACAACAATTATTATCAATGACCATAACCGGTATTTTTTATTGTACTGTCTGATTGTAAAATTTCCATTCTTCTGGCCGAAATCACTCATGGTAAAACACCTGCTTTTTTTT
>CAYTSF010000024.1:9657-29125 GCA_964440335.1 uncultured Leptospirales bacterium | reverse complement strand
ATCATTGGGGTCAGAGCCAGTTCAGGGGTCAGAGCACATACAGGGGTCAGAGCACATACAGGGATCAGAGCACATACCAGGTGAAGCCGGTAAGTTCATGAAATACCTGCAGCAGGATCATCCATCTTCTCAATAACAGGCTATTGCGCCAATTAATGCATTGACTTTTATCCTCTTTTTTAACAAATTACCCGGAGCATGACACTCTCTATTCGGGATGATCATGCGACAGAATACCAGTTATTTTCCTGTACTAAAAGAGGTGCCAATGAAAGCAAGGCTTACCCTGACAATCCTTCTGCTGGCGGCTTTCCTGGTTCCGGCCAGACTGAATGCAAACCTGGGCGCAATAAATTTCGGCGAAATCCGGGACTGGAAGTCAATTGAGGCTGAACTCATCTGGCTCTGGGACAACCAGAAGATTTACAGGAGATACTACTCTGAATGGAAATTCGATAAACCGCGCGAAGAGTACATCGCGAAGCTGGAAGCACTGCTGAAGAAGCTCGACGCGATGGAGGATAAAAACAGGAATGTCATCGACTATTTCCTGTTAAAAGGCGATATAGCGCATTTCCTCTACAACCTGGACGTCATTGATTACCACGACATGGCAATCGGGAACTACGACAAGGCACAGGCACTCGATAAAACCGATTACAGGCCGGCATGGTTCAAGGGGAACCACCTTGTCCTCTCCATGAACGTACAGGAGGGCATGGAGTGTTACTTTGATGTCCTCAACTCTACCCCGCCGGAGAAGCTGCACCCGCTGTGCTGGGGCGATTACTCGGATTGTTCAATGATCGGCGGAATGATTGCTAACGCTGTTATGGCTTACGAATTTTTCGCAATCAACAGCAACGACAGGTCATACCTTGACGATGATTACTATAAAGAGATCAAGGGGCTCCTCGAAACACCTGACCCGGCCGGCAAGTTCGGCATAAACGATATATGGGTCAAGGCAACCTACGGAGAGATATATTTAAGCAGGCCCCTGGGCATGCGGATCTTTCTTGATGAAGGATGGGACTACAAGTGCACGGGCTATCAGAACCGTGGCGGCCTGTTCTCGGCCTTCCCCCCTCAGCTCACCGGGACCACCGGAGCAGTTGGCTACACCATAAGCGTGTTTGCATTTGTATCTGTGCCCGGCGATAAAATCGAAGACTACGTGGCCAGGATTAAAAGCGGTTTTGCCGACATTAAAAAGATATCCATTGACAACAGGTTTAACTCCACAGAGGTTTATGAAGGATACGAAAAAACCGTTTATGAAAACGAAGGGGGAGGACATTTTGTAATCATGTTCATCGAGAGGGACGAACCGCAATACCCTTCGGTAGCAGTTGAGTACCCTCTATATGATAAAAAAGGCTACGGGCAGGCGATTATCGAAAAGTCCATGGGCAGGTTCAGCGGCAAAATGTACTACATGATCATGCTCGACTGTTCAGAGAGCATATACCCGCAGGCCCTTGAGGTCTACAAAAAATTTATCAGCAGCAACCTGGTGCTCGACTGATACCGGCAGGGCACTCTACCCTCTGCGCCCCTTCTCTCTCCGCTTCCTGAACTCATCGATAAATTCCCTTGATGAGACATACTTGTCAACAAAGGTCACCACGTATGACTCCTGGTATCGCGGGGGGATTATGGTGAGCGGCCACATGTGCTTCAGAATAATATCCCTCTCTACGTCATTCACTGCAAAATATTTCATAGAATTCTCAAGGGCGATCTTCGGATGCTCGATCCCGTGGTACTTGTCCCTGTGGAGTTCGGGCTCGTCGTGGTTGCGCCAGTCGTAAAGGAAGAAGTCATGCAGGAGCCCGCCCCTGGCGGCAGAAACAAAATCCAGGTTAAAGAACTTGCATATGCGGTAAGATATGTATGATACGACCCTGGCGTGTTCAAGGATCGAGGAGTTGTGATGAAAAAAATTATTGAGCTTCATGAACTCGGGGTGTTCGAGTATCTCCTTTACTATTGAATTGTACTCATCCTCGTGCGGCCGCCTTTCGCTCATTACTGTTTCAACTATTTCTGTCATTTTGCCCCTGGCGGCATTGACCTTCAGTTTAATGTTTTTACTCAGGTTCTCTCCCAGGTTACGATTAAGGTCAGGGAATGCCCTGAGTATGCGTTTGAAGGAATCGAGTATCCTGTCAACCTCCGCATTGCTGAGCGTAACGTACTTTTCGTAAAGGTAGCGCAGGTTCTCCCTGAACCTGTTGAGGGAGACAATAGACGCGGATGTATCCGTAATAAAATAAACTCCGAGTATCGCAGAAACTATAGTTGCATGGCCGATGTCGAGCCTGTATATGTACCGTGAAATAACAGGGTGAAGCAGGTACGCAACGCCCATGGCGAGGATTCCCCATCCGAAAGAAAAGCTGAGACATATCTTGCCCTTGAAATTGAACCTGTCGTCAGAGTAGTCCCAAAGCTTCAGATCAAAAAACTTTTCGAAAAGTTCACCTGTGATAAATTCAATTGCTGAGAGAATAAAAAAATAGGCCACGAACTGCAGGACTATATTCAGGCAGCTGATGTGATTCTGTACTACAATAATTAACAACGCCCCGAAACCGTATACCGGAACAAAAGGCCCGAACAGGAAACCAGGATTGACAAGCTGTTTCTGTGTCCATGACCTGTAGATGATTTCTATAATCCATCCGGTAAAGGAATATACTGCGAAAAACGGCACAATATATGCTAAATCCATGATGCTCCCTGCGTTAGAGTAATATGCCTGCAACCATAAAGTTTTCTGCTATAAAGAAGTAGCCAATCAATAGTGTCAATGAATCAATTCATTAATAGTGCGCTTCATTGAAAAAGTTTCAGGAAAAATTTTAGATCTGGAGGGTTCTTGTATTGGGCTCTGACCCCATTTATTTTTTCTGGGCTCTTTTACTTTTCTGGTTCTGGGCTCTGACCCCAAAAAATTTTCAGTAAATCAAAAAAAATTTAATCCATCAGTAGTTTCCATCGTAGTAACAATAGAAACTATTCAAGGAATAATATCATGGCGAGAAAACCCCGGATAATACTGCAGAATACCACATATCATTGTTATACCCGATGTCTGCGTAAAAAAAATCTATTTAATGCAAGTTATGCAAAACAATACATGATCGATGCTATCAATATGTGCCATGATAAATATGAATTTGAACTGATTGCAGCAGAACCCGTCTGCAACCATATACACCTTGTAATCCGCACCCTGGAAAACAGAGAGACGATTTCACTTATAATGCAGTACATAAAAGCAAGAATCGCTGAAAAATACAACCGCAGGACTGGTGAAACCGGTCCCTTCTGGAACGAAAGATATTGCTGTACGATAATTGAACATTCAGAAGATCCAAAACAATATCTGCTGAATCTATTATGGTATATTGGATTTAATCCTGTAAGGAAAAAAATTTCAAATGATCCAAGGAATAATTATATTGGATTTATAAACTGCTATCTAATACAAAATTTTCAGTGTAAAGTTAAAATCACTCCTCACAGATATTTCATAACTCTTGGTGAAACTTTTGACGAAAGAATGAAAGTGTTTCTGCTTTATGAAGAAGCCTACAGAAAGAGGATAGCTTTTTCTTATTGATTCCTTATCTGGTTTTATTCTCCGGAAAGTTGCTTTATCTTCAGTTATTATTAAGGAGAGCATGGCTTAATTGTTATAATATATTTTCAAAGAGAAAAAGTAATTCATCCTTGGTATAAGTCAGGGAATTAAAACCATTTTAGACTAAATTGTTTCCATTACATCCCGGTAGTTCCTGGCTATATGCTGCTTTAATACAAGTAAAAAAATTTACTTACCTACAAAAGTGGCATTTATGATATATCTGTTATCTCTGGCTCTGACCCTAATACTATACACCGCCATGAACCTATATAAAAAATGCTCTGACCCCTAACCTTTCAACATGTCCTCTGACCCCTCACCAAAAAAAATTTCATTTTCTTCAAAAAAATGTTTGACAGACCGATCGGTCGGCGGCGAATATCCATGCAAGAAAAAGCCATGAAAAGCCAGATAAAACAGATCGCAGCAGCGCAATATGCAGCAGAACCGCAGTCATTCAGCTACGGCTATTATTATTTTTACTTTTATTTTTATAACAGCTTCATGCGGGCATAGCGCGGTTTTATCATAAGCATATAGTAGAAAGACCCTTTGATAAAACGCAAAGGGTCTTTTTTTTGGCTAACTGTTACACGGAGAAGATATATGAAGAACCTCAAACTTGTTAAACTTGACGAATCGGGCAAAAGATCCGAGATCAAAGTGGGCAACAGCATAATCGGTAAAGACTTTGTTGTTATTGCCGGCCCATGCAGCGTTGAGAGCGAGGAGCAGACCATGAAGACTGCTGAAGCTGTCAAGAAGGGCCACGGCAATATGCTGCGCGGCGGCGCGTTCAAACCCAGGACATCCCCCTATGACTTTCAGGGCCTGGGCCTCAAGGGGCTCAAGATACTCGAAAAGGCGAAGATGAAGACCGGCCTCCCCATCGTTACAGAGGTTATTGACCCGCGCGACGTATCATGGGTTTGCGAATACGCTGACATCCTTCAGATCGGCGCGCGCAACATGCAGAACTTCTCTCTGCTGAAGGAGGTTGGGAAATCCAACAAACCCATACTGCTGAAGCGCGGCATGCACTCCACTCTCAGGGAATGGCTCAACTGCGCGGAGTATATCCTTGCCGAAGGGAATCCTGATGTTATCCTCTGCGAAAGGGGGATACGGACCTTCGAGACTTACACCAGGAACACCCTTGACCTGAGCATTATTCCCGCAATAAAAGAGATGACGCACCTGCCTATTATGGTTGACCCGTCGCACGGGACTGGCAAGCTGAGCCTCATTGAACCCATGAGCCTTGCGGCTGTTGCTGCAGGAGCAGACGGTCTGCTGCTTGAGGTCCACATCAACCCTGCGGAGGCAAAGAGCGACGCTGACCAGCAGCTCACACCCTCACAGTTCGCCCATATAATGGAGAAAGTCCTGAAGCTCAAAAAATTCATGAACGCGGAGATCGGCCCCGGTATTATCGGAGGGCACCATTGAGAGAGATTAAAATTAATCTCGAAAACAGGCTTTCGACCGTCTACGCTGGCGGGTCGATTGATGACCTGTCCGCATATGCAGATCTTTCACGCAGCATTATTGTTACCGACGTGAACGTGCACAGGCTCTACGGCGGCAGATTCAGAAATATCCCCTCCATTGTTATCGGTACCGGCGAAGGGATCAAGACCATGGCCACCGTTGAACAGATTATGAGGGAATTTATCTCTCTTGGCGCTGATCGCGGCACTTTCATAATCGGAATCGGCGGCGGCATAGTGACCGATATCGCCGGTTTTGCCGCATCCGTATTCATGCGCGGCCTGAACTTCGGCTTTGTCTCCACCACACTCCTTGCGCAGGTTGACGCAAGCGTTGGCGGAAAGAACGGAGTCAACATCGACGGCCTGAAGAACATGGCAGGGGTTTTCTGCCAGCCCGGATTCGTGATATGCGACCATGACATGCTCTCCACCCTCACCGAAGAGGAGTACAGGAACGGCATGGCAGAGATGATAAAAACAGCGTGCCTTGATAATTCCGGACTTTTTGATTATGTATGGAACAACAGGGAGAAGCTCAGGAACCGCGAAGCGTCCGCTGTTGAAGAGGCGGTGTACAGATGTGCGGCTTTCAAGGCCGCTGTTGTTACAGAGGACGAGCGCGAGACAGGGCTGCGCAGGATTCTAAATTTAGGCCACACCGGGGGCCATGCCCTGGAGAAGGTACACGGTATTCCCCACGGCCACGCTGTTGCCGCCGGCATAGGTTTTTCTCTTTTTCTTTCGGAGAGGTTCGGCCTCATCGACAGTGCCGCTGCCGGAAGGATAATATCCATGCTGCGCTATTTCGGGCTGCCGGCCGGCATGCATGAAACAGCATCCGCAGAGGATTCAGGCGCGCTTGCATCTGCTGCCGCAAGCGACAAAAAGAGGGAGGGGGGCTCGGTCAGGTTCGTGCTGCTTGAAGACACGGGCAGTCCTGTTATGCGTGAGATAGAGATATCCGGGCTTGCTGAAATGATAAATGAACATATAAAACTTGGAGAGAACAGCTGATGATATGTGTTAGCATTGCCGACGTCACCACTGACGAGGCAAAAAAAATAATCAACGAGAACGAACTGAACGAAGTCAGGATGGACAGGCTCAGGCTTGACAGCAATGATATAAAATCAATTTTTTCATCAAAGAACAGGACCATAGCCACGTACAGGCCTGTAGAAGGGCTGGACGAGTCCCGGAGAAAGGAAGCGCTTCTCATGGCCATAGAGTCAGGGGCAACTTACGTTGATGTGGAGATAGAGTCCATGGACGACTTCAAATCAGATATTAAAAAGGCCGCGGTTAAAAATAAATGCACCATGATCGTTTCGTACCACGATTTTGCAAAAACACCCGTTATGCGCGAACTGGAGCAGGTCCTCACGTGGTGCTTCGAGAGCGGGGCAGACATAGCCAAGGTCGCATGCCGCGTAAATACTATTGAAGACAACGCCCGTTTGCTCTCGGTGTACAGCTTTAACAGGAACGTAATATCCATAGGCATGGGCGAGCTCGGAAGAATCACGCGCATCGCGGCAACGCTCCTGGGCGCGCCATTCACCTATGCATCAATAGACCGGGAGCGCCGGACAGCTCCAGGCCAGATCGACTCGGTAAGCCTTAAAAACATCATCCGCATGATAGCCGAGGCATGATGGACACCCCCGCCGCGCATAAATTTTTCGGTGTCACGGGCTCGCCCGTACTCCACAGCAGGAGCCCGCAGATGTTCCGCGCCGTGTTCGACGAGTACGGCTTGGACGCATCGTACATCCGCATCGCGGCACGAAGCGCTGACGAAGCAGCGCGCCTTGCGCGTGAAATCGGTTTTACCGGAATAAACGTCACTGCTCCATTCAAGGCAAGCATTGTGCCGCTCCTGGACAGAATTAACGGTGACGCGGAAAAACTCGGGTCCGTGAACACGGTTGTCAGCATGAACGGTTCTCTCAGCGGCTACAACACTGATTTTTCCGGCGTGGCTGACGCCCTTGAAGCCCATGCGGGGAGCATCAGAGGCAGACATGTCGTTATCGCCGGCGCAGGCGGTGCAGGCGTGGCAGCGGCATGGGGGGCAATCTCGCGCGGTGCGGATGTCACAATCCTCAACATAACAGCAGCGGAGGCGGAGGATGCGGCCGGAAGAACAGGCTGCAGGCATGATACCCTCGCGAACCTCAACAGGTACACTCCGTCGGCAGATATTTTTATCGCTGCATTGCCGTACGAGGCTCCTGAGCTCGACATCAGCTCCATGAAGCCCGGCACATTTGTCATGGACGCATCGTACAAGAGGTCGCGTTACGACTCCATTTCCGCCAGGTTTGGACTCAACTTCATCCCGGGCGAAGAATGGCTGGTGCACCAGGCCATACCTGCATGCGAGCTCTTCACAGGCATTCGCCCCCTGCCCGGGCTGCTGAAAAAAGGGCTCACCTGCGCTCATGGCGTCAGGAGGAACATTGCGCTCATCGGCTTCATGGGCTCAGGCAAGAGTTCCGCAGGGAGGGAGCTGGCCTCACTTCGCGGCATGGAGTTTATTGATACCGATGAGCTCATTGAAAAGAGAATGCATATGGACATCAGCGAAATATTCAGCAGTCTTGGTGAGGAGAGGTTCCGGGAGATCGAATCAGAAACTCTCATGTCTCTCAGGGGACTTGATAACATAGTTATTTCATGCGGAGGGGGGATTGTCCTGCGGCCGGAGAACCGCAGGTTTATCGCTGAAGAGACAACATGCTTCTGGCTCTACACCACGCCGGAGGAGTCACTTGCCCGCATAACAGACAATAGCAGACCGCTCCTGTCCGGCGACAACAGGCTTGAAAAGGCCAGGGCGCTGTTTGAGACAAGAAAGCCGCTCTACGCACAGGCCTGCGACGCACTTGTAATATCAGAAATAAATCCGGCACTAACAGCGGGGCATATAAATGAAGAAATCAATCTATCCCTCTGAACCGCACGGCACAGTAAGCGCTCCTGCATCCAAGAGCGAGATGCAGAGGGCAGTCGCGGCAGCGGCGCTTGCTCACGGCAGGAGCACCATACTCAATCCGAGTTTCTGCGATGATTCGGTTGCGGCTATTTCAATGGCCCGCGCCCTGGGGTCAAGGGTTGAGCACACTCCGGAAAAAGTTATAATAGACGGTGGACTTAACCCGGTAACAGATGAACTCCACTGCGGCGAGTCAGGGCTTGGCATCAGAATGTTTACACCTATCGCGGCACTTACCGGCAGGTTTATTACACTTAGCGGTAAGGGGAGCCTCATGAAGCGGCCTGTCTCTGCCATTGAACATGCCCTCATGGAGCTTGGAACAACGGTAAGGTCAGACAACGGGTTTCCGCCCATTGTGGTCTCTTCACGTCTCAAAGGGGGCAGCACCACGATCGACGGCAGCCTGAGTTCACAGTTCCTTACCGGCCTGCTCATGGCCCTGCCGGCCGCTGAAAAGGACAGCGTCATAACTGTTGTTAATCTCAAGAGCAGGCAGTATATCGACATTACATTAAAGATACTTAAACTTTTCTCCGTTTCAGTGGAGAACCCGGACTACAGCAGGTTCAGCATAACAGGCAGACAGAAATTCATTCCCGCGACAGTAAAAATCGAGGGGGACTGGAGCGGCGCAGCGTTCCTGTTCTGCGCAGGCGCAATATCCGGGAGCGTTACAGTAACCGGCCTTGAAAAATCCTCGCTCCAGCCCGACAGGGCAGTAATGGACGCCCTCAATGCTGCAGGGGCAACAGTCACAGAAGGCGAAGGATGCGTCACTGTTGAATCGAACAGGCTCAAGGGTTTTAACTTTGATGCCTCGGAATGCCCCGACCTCTTCCCTCCCCTTGCCGCCCTTGCCATGTACTGCGAGGGGAGGAGCGTCATCACCGGCGCGTTGAGGCTGAAGCACAAGGAGAGCGACCGCGCGGAGGTTATACATTCAGAGCTTGGCAAACTCGGCGGCAAAATCAGTGTTCATGGCGACGTGATGACCATTGACGGCTCTTCCGTGAACGGGGGAACAGTGGATTCACACGGCGACCACAGGATAGCCATGGCCTGCGCGATCGCGGCGCTCCGGGCTGACGGGCCTGTTATGATTGAACACGCAGAGAGCGTTGACAAATCCTACAATGAATTTTACAGGGATATATCGGCACTGGGGGTTGATGTGCGATGAACAGTTTCGGCACACTATTAAGGATTTCAATTTTCGGCGAGTCGCACGGAAATGCAATCGGCTTTGTCATGGACGGGGTCACTCCCGGCATTCCATTTGCCGAAACGGACATGGATGAGGACATCAGGCGGAGGATGCCCGGCGCAGAGGGTACAACTCCACGCCGCGAACCTGACGTGCCCGAAATCCTCAGCGGCATATACCAGGGCAAGACCTCGGGCGCGCCCCTCACTGTCATTTTCCGCAACAGGGACACGCAGTCTTCATCATACGAAAAGTTCAGCGAGACGCCGAGGCCTGGACACGCGGACCTCACTGCCATGAACAAGTACAGCGGGTTCAACGACCCGCGGGGGAGCGGCCACTTCTCGGGCAGATTAACTCTCCCCCTTGTGGCGGCAGGAGCACTCGCAAAAAAAGTGGTGCCCGGCCTCTTTATCGAATCAGAAATACTCGAGGTCGGCGGCCTCAGGGACTATGCCGAAAAACTCAGCGAGGCCGTGCGTGAAGGCGACTCCCTGGGAGGCATAATCGAGGTGAGGATTAACAACCTTCCGGCAGGGCTTGGCGAACCATTCTTCAATTCATTTGAATCTGTCCTGAGCCACCTGGTCTTTTCAGTGCCGGCGGTAAAGGGCATCGAATTCGGTTCAGGGTTCAAGGCTGCGGCAATGAAGGGGAGCGAGCACAACGACGCAATTCTATCACGCGACGGCCTTACCCGCACCAACAACGCCGGGGGAATAAACGGCGGCATCACAAACGGCAACTGCGTGGTATTCAGGGTTGCTGTCAAGCCCACGCCGACAATTTCGCGCGGGCAGAAAACAGTAAATGTCTCCACCGGCGAGATGGAGATGCTTGAAGCGAAAGGACGCCATGACGCATGCATCGCGCTCCGCGCGCCGGTCGTATTCGAGGCGTGCGCTGCAATCGCTGCAGCGGACATGTACCTGGTAAACAGGGGAATATACAACAGGGGGTAACTGATGAAACTTGAAGAGATAAGAAACAACATTGACTCGATCGATTCAAAAATACTGAAGCTGCTAAACGACAGGATGGAACAGGCGCTGCTCGCGAAAAAATTCAAGAGCAGGATAGAGGACCAGGACAGGGAGAAGGAGGTAATGGACAGGCTGCGCAAGAGCCCTCACGCGCTCCTTCAGCCGGAATTCACCGAGGCCCTTTACAGGATGATAATAACATGGGGCAAGGAGCTGCAGGCAAAGGACTACAGCGTAATCGGCTTCCAGGGCGAACACGGAGCATACAGCGAAGAGGCGGCGCGCTACTGGAGGAGCGGACTCGTTGCGATGCCCTGCACAACCTTCAACGGCGTGTTCGAGGGGGTCGCGTCAGGTATGTTCGACTACGGCATAGTCCCCGTTGAGAACACCCTGGGCGGCATTGTTGAAACAGTCAACGAGCTGCTGACCAGCACAGAGCTGCAGATAGTCGGGGCAGTGAACATGCCCGTACACCACAGCCTGCTCATGCTTCCGGGTACGGACCACAGGGAGATCCGTGAAGTGTATTCGCACTCGCAGGCCCTGGCCCAGTGCCGCAGGTTTTTGTCACGGAACAACCTGACTCCCATGCCCTTTTATGACACTGCCGGCGCGGCAAGGATGCTCACCGAGAGAAAGCTTATGGGTGCGGCATGCATCGCCGGAAAGCTGGCCGCTGAACTTTACAATCTTGAGATACTCAAGGAGAATGTTGAGGATTCAGAAATCAACCGCACAAGGTTCCTTGTCCTGGCAACATCAAGGACAGACGAAAAGGGAAGCAAGTGTTCAATCACCTTCACCACTGCACATAAGTCCGGCACGCTTTTCAGGGTACTTGAAGTTTTTGCAAATTCAGGCATAAACCTTACCAGGATAGAATCCATCCCCGCCGAACCCGGAGCTTATTCCTTCCTTGTTGACTTTGAGGGATCAGACACTGATCCGGCAGTAATTGCCGCGCTTGAAAAAACAAGGGAGATATCGGCAGGACTCAAGCTGCTTGGATGCTACACTGAGAAACATATTGAAAACATTGCAAACAAAACGGAGGAAGCATGAAAATATTTATTTTAGGGGCCGGCAGGATGGGCAGCTGGCTCACCGAGGAACTCTGCCACGACCATGAGGTGGCTGTTTTTGACACAGATCCTAAAAAAATGAAATATTTTTTCAACGTGAAGCGCTTCATGAACATTGATGAAGTGAAGGCATTCAAGCCCGCACTTTTTATAAACTGCGTAAGCCTTCAGAAAACAGAAGAGGTCTTTAACACCGTAATCCCCCTGCTGCCTAAAAACTGTATCATATCAGACATTGCATCGGTTAAAAACGGCCTGGCCGATTACTATACAAAGTCTGGTATGAGGTTCGTTTCCACACACCCCATGTTCGGGCCAACATTCGGAAACGTCCGCAACCTGAGCAGCGAAAGCGCGATTATAATTAAGGGGTCAGACCCCGAGGGCAAAAAATTCTTTCACGACCTTTACAGCTCACTCAAGCTGAACCTCTACGAATACTCCTTCGATGAACATGACAGCATCATTGCCTACTCGCTCTCCACGCCATTCGCATCAACACTGGTATTTGCGGCGTGCATGAAAAAAATCGATGTTCCGGGAACCACGTTCAAGAGGCACATGGATATCGCAAAGGGGCTGCTGTCGGAGGACGACTACCTGCTCTCAGAAATCCTCTTTAACCCATATACCCTGAAGCAGATTGAAAGCATAAACTCACAACTGTCGTACCTTACTCACGTCATCAAGGACCATGACAGCGAGGAGATGACCAAATTCCTGCACAAGCTGCGCAAAAACATCAAGTAGCTGCGGCATATGCTCGGTTTTCCGGAAAATAAAAAAGGGGGCCATGCCCCCTTTTTTATATACTTATAACGCAGCCTTTATTCAACGCTGAACGATGAAATGTTTTCCGAACCGAGTGCATCCCTGAGACGTTCGAGTTCCTTTTTGTTTTTGAAACCCTCAATTCTTACCTTGTAGAATTCCCCGTCCTTGACAATCTTCACCGGCCTGTCGGTAAGGGATTCAATCTTCTCTTTCAATGCCTCGGCATTTTTTCTGGAATAGAAGGCTCCGGCCTGAAGCCTGAGGCCGTCTGAATCCTCATCAGCATATTCGTCTTTTACTTTCCTGTTTTTTCTGTCAGAACTGCTTTCATAGCTGTCATCATCCGATACTGCTTCAAGGTCGTCCTGGCTGCTATCGCTGTCATCTGATGAAGCAGAATTGTCCCCCATTTTAATGACCTTAATGCCGACCTTGACCTGGCCCTTCTTCACCATGCCGATCTCTTTTGCTGCACCGTATGAAAGGTCGATGATCCTGTTGCCCCTGTATGGCCCCCTGTCGTTGACCTTGAGCCTGACGGTTTTACCGTTTTCAAGGTTTTTTACTTCTATGATCGTACCAAAGGGAAGGGTTTTATGCGCGGCAGTGAGGCGGTTCATGTCAAACTTCTCGCCTGAAGCGGTTGATTTGCCATGGAACTCCCTGCCGTACCATGAAGCGTAGCCCTTCTGGTAAAACTTTTCGTTTACTGCCGAATCGTCCGATGAATCATTATCATCGTCGCCTGAAACCTCTTTTGTCTCGCTGTCGTCGGTGGAGTCTTCAGAATCATCATCACCCTGGGATTTGACCCTCCTCGACCTGTCATCCCTCTTTTTATCATTGCGGGCATATTTATCTTCTTTATCATTATCAGTTTTTTTCTCGTCGTATGCGGGGATCTCTTCGTCACCTGAACCTTCCCTGTCAAAGGCCTCGTAATCCTCGCTCTCGTTTTTCCCGGAATAATTATTGTCCCTGGTCTGCGCCTTCCCCGGAGTACACCCGGTATACAGTATAAAAATCAGCAGCGCGGAGAGAAAATACACCGAACTTTTCATGAAACTCTTCATCATGCAACCTCCGAATATATAAACACCTGTTTATTATATCGGAATCCCGGTTTAATCCCTTTATTTTTTTAATATTTTTATGTCACAAAAATTCTTGACCTCAAAGGGGGAGTGGATTACTTTCCGGGGAGTCATTATAAGGCTGTACTGACTCTCATTCCCGCGCAGGCGGGAACCAAAAATGGAATAGCCGGTAAAAACATTCAACCAGCAGGAGCTGCTGGTATAATAGACATGATATTCGTATTCACGGGCATGACTCACCAAAATCCGGAAATTATTTAACCCGTTATTATAATTTACCGCAGCACACATTAAAGAGGAATAGATGAAAATAGTATCAAGTAAGCCCACAATTACCAGGAAGGAACTCGAAGGTGTTCTTGACTGTATGATACATGACGAACTGAATACAGGCAGCCCGGTAAAGGCATTTGAATCCGCCCTGTCTGAACTTACATCACTCAAATACCCCCTTGCGGTCAACTCCCTTGTTTCAGCGTACATACTCATATTCAGGGCGCTTGAACTTTCACCGGATGACGAGGTGATCCTCCCCTCATTCTATTCCACCGCGCCGGTCAGCGCCATGAAGCTTACGGGCGGCGTCGCGGTCATCGTTGACTCTGCACCCGGCTCCATACATCCATCGGTTGAGCAGATCAGAGAAAGAATTACACCAAAGACAAAGGCCGTTATTGTGAGCGATTTTGCCGGGTTCCACTGCGAAACAGCAGGGCTTGCAGAGGCCGGACTCCCCATCGTGGCCGATATTTCGCACTCCATCGGAACAGAGTTAAACGAAAAACCTGCCGGGTCATACGCCGCCTTTGCAGTGGCCTCGTTCGCGCCGTCAATGATACTCACCACGGGCAACGGAGGAATCGTACTGACAAATAACTCGAAGCACTTCTCTGCAATGCGCGAGATGAGGAGCGGCACCGATGAGACGCCAGGTTTCGACTTCACCATTACAGACATGCAGGGAGCCATGGGGATTTCACAGGCGGCCAAGCTCAAAGACTTCATAAAGCGCAGGAGGGAAATCGCACAGAAGTATTACGAATCGCTCCGCATAACGCCTCACAAACCGGTTTATCCCTACAGCGACGCCTTCGCGTTCCAGGCGTTCCCGCTGCTCTTTGACGCTCCGGGCGACAAGGTCGAAAAGTACTGGAAAAAGAACGGTATAGAGATCGAAAAGGCCATGCCCATCCCCCTGCATACACTTATGGGAATGAAGGGATTTGACTTCCCCAATGCTGACAGACTTTCGAAAAAACTCTATGTGCTGCCGCTTTACCCTACTCTCACAAAAAAAGAGATCGACAAGATCGCAAGGGCCCTGGCTGCTTTCATATAATAACTATCTCCGGGGCTCTCCGGAATGTCATTCCCGCAGGAGTTGATACCCGCAAAGCGGGGAGTGGAATGATTCTCCGGGCAGCCCCTCCGGAAAAGGTGAGCAATGCCGAAATACACACTGACAGTCGAAGACAGCTTTTCATCTGCCCATCACCTCAGGGGCTACATGGGCAGGTGCGAGAACATGCACGGGCACAACTGGAAGGTAAGCCTGAACGTACAGGGGAGCAAACTGGACTCTACGGGCATGCTGGTCGATTTTACCATACTCAAAAAGATACTCAAGGAGGCGACAGCGTACCTTGACCACATTGTGCTCAATGACACGCCCCCCTTTGATACAATAAATCCAAGCGCTGAAAACATCTCCAGGTTTATATGTGAAAGGGTACAGTCCGGACTGGACTCCCTGGCTCCGCATGCCAGGGTATCATCAGTTACAGTGTGGGAGTCCCACACCTCAAGCTGTACTTATGAACCGCAGCTAAGCGGTCAGGATTAGTTCGCTGATCTTCCCCTTGAGCTCGTCAAGGTTTGAAGACTTGGTCAGGTAGGCATCAGCAGTCCATGTCATGAAATTGCTCTTGTAGTTGGAATAGGCGGTATAGATAATCACGGGAATTTTCCTTTCAAGGGAAATGACCTTACCCAGGGTCTCGATACCGTCCATTTCGGGCATCCTGATGTCCATGATGACCAGGTCAAAATCCTTTTTCCGCACAAGATCAATGGCCTCTTTGCCGTTTGCCGCCCTCTCGACTTCGTAGCCGGATTCTTCAAGCTCCTCGGCATAGAGATCCCTGAGGTTCTCTTCATCCTCAACAATTAAAAGTTTTGCCATATTGTTAACCCAGTATCTTTTTTTTCAAAATAACTCCCCGGTGAGAGAATATCAAATTATATCCTCTTTTTTTTCATCTTCCGGACTTTTTTGTTCCGCGGCAGGTATGGGAAGCTTGATCACAAACTCAGCGCCCCCCTCTTCACGGTTCGCGGCCTTGATTTTTCCGCTGTGGTCCTTGATAATCTTTTTAACATTGGCCAGACCCAGACCCACGCCTGTAATCTTGGTGGTGAAGAACGGTTCGAATATGACGTCCGGGTCATCTGCCGTGATGCCGGTGCCGCTGTCCCTGAGAGTAATCCTGACCCAGTTATCATCAAAGTCTGTTATTATCTCGATCTTCCCTTTTTCCGGGGTGGCATCTATCGCGTTCTGGAAGAGGTTCAGGAACACCTGCTTCATCTGGTTAAAATCGGACTTCACGTTCGGCAGGCTGTCGTTGAGGTCAAGCCTTATCTTTATGCTTCTCTCTGAAAAAACATTTTTAAGCAGCCGGTGCGTGTCCCTGATGATGTGGTTTATATCGTTGAATTCCTTGATATACTTTGACGGCTTGGTAAAGTCCATTACGTTTGAAAGAATTTTCTCAAGCCTCTCTGATTCCTTGAGTATAATATCAGCGGACTTGATGACCTTCTTCACATCGACCTCGCTCTCCCCTGAATACTTGAGTATCCTCTTCGCGTACCCGCCCATTGTTACAAGGGGGTTGCGGATTTCATGGGCGATGTGCGAGGCGATCCTTCCCACTGCTGCCATTTTTTCCGACTCGACAATTGCCTCCTGTCTCTCCTCCAGGCGCTTCATCTCTTTTCTCACCTCAACAAGGTTGAGGTAACTCTCTATGAGGAACGCGGCCTGGTACGAGAAGACCGAGAGCAGGTCTATGCTCTGGGCCGATATGCCGGTCATGTTATACTTGTTGTCTGCCACAATGAGCCCTATGGCTTTGTTCAGCGAGATGAGCGGCATCACAATAAACTCATCCACCTCCATGAACCTCTTTATATCCTCGTCCACCCTGCTGTCCGAAGCGGCGTTCCTTACGTGGACCCTTTCCATGTTTTTTACAGCAGCAACAAAGATATTCTCCTTTGAAAGCCCGACCCTGTAGGAAAGGACCTTTTCGAGCAGCTTGCCCCTCTTGATGTGCATGGGGACTGTAATCGGAGTGTCGGCCTCTGACGATGAGAGCGAGTTCCATATCTCGATTGCCTCTTCAAAGGAATCGGGCCCCACGGCCATCCTGCCTGCGAGCATGTCGTTCTCCACAGTGAAGAGCATGGCCCTGTTAAACCCGAGACCCGAGCCTGATGTTACGCCAACCAGTATGTTGTAGAATATGCTGTCGGTCTCCTTCTCGTCGCCCATGGCCTCAGAGAGGTGGCTGAGTATGGACGCGTGGTAGTCCTTGCTGAACCTGTCAGTAATGTCATCGATTATGATTACGGCCTGCTCCTCGCCGTTTACAGTCATGCCCGATATCTTCAGGTCTGCTATCATGGACTTCCTGTTTATTGACATGAGGTGGACGTTCTTCAGCACGACCGAGTCTGTCGAGTGCTCGCCCAGGACATGGCTTATGCCGATCTTGAGCCTGGTATTGACGAAGTAAAATATACTGTTGAGCCCCTTGCCCGTGACAATTTTCGGGTCGATGTTGAATTTCCTGCAGAACCCCTCGTTTGCATAGAGTACCCTGTCTTTGCGGTCGATCACTATGAAGTAGGAATTTATCGAGCAGATTATGTGGCTGTATATCTCATGAAATTTTTTAAGTTCATCGCCCTGGGAGGATACGATTGAATCAAACTGCTTGCCAATGGTCAGGAGTTCATTGACCACATTGGACATTTCATCGGTTTTTTTTATCTTTGTGTCATTAAGGATGAATTTGCCCCTTTTAAATTCATCTATGACCTGCCTCAGGTTTGTGAGGTTGTTCCACAGGAAAAAACCCACTTTGTAATAATAGAAGTAGAGCCTTGAAAAAAAATAGATGAGCATTCCGGTAATAAGCAGAAGGTATGTGCTCCTGCTCACGTTTTCAGTAAAATACAGCAGGCCCAGGATATAAAAGGCCAGGATCAGGTTGGGAATGAATATCTTCACGCCCCAGGAGAGGAGTTTACGAGCATTGCTTTTGTTGAACTGGTTCATATTTCCCGATTGAGTGATAATATTGGTATCATAATACATAAAGTTCGGGCACATATCAAATATTGAATCCCGCAAGCGCCCTCTGCCTTAAAAAATTTTGCAATTACCGGATTTTTTATTTTACTAAAAGATATGGTTCACAGAATCTCCCGTTTAACATTAATAGCCATGAAAACAATAGTTCATTTCATAAAAAACTCCTCCATAAAAAGCAGGATGATTTTCTCCCTGGTCATCATACTTGCCGTTGCCTTCATCATAACAAATTACCTCAACTACAGGACCTCCCACCTTTCGGTTCATGACAACCTGATAAACAGCGTTCTTCCCCTCACAAGGGACAATATATATTCAGAAATCCAGGCAAACATAGCAAGACCGGTTTTCATCTCATCTCTCATGGCCAACGACACCTTCCTGAAGGACTGGACCATCAATGGTGAAAAAAATACAGAGACCATAAAGAAGTACCTGCGAACGATCAGAAAGAAATACGACTTTTTTTCCGTGTTCTTTGTGTCAGCCCGTACCGGCCATTATTATCATTACCGGGGGATACTGAAGACCATTTCCAGGAAAGACCCCCACGACGTGTGGTTTTATAAATTCATCAGACAGGAAAGGGAATACGGCCTGGATGTTGACACAGACCAGGCATCAGATAACAGGATGACCGTTTTTATCAACCACAGGCTCCTGGATTACAACGGAAAGCTCCTCGGCGTAACCGGAGTGGGGCTCAACATGGACAGGATCTCTTCGATGATAAGGGAGTACAACCGGCTCTACGGCTGCAACATTTTCCTTGCTGACAGGAACGGCACTGTCCAGGTTCATTCAGATGAAAAGGTAATCGAAAAGCTCAACATAAACACCATCCGGGGAATCGGGGAGTTTGCCCCCTCAATCCTCTCTGATACGCAGAACACATCGTTTCATGAGTTTGAACGTGAAGGCAGCCATATCCTGCTGACAGCAAGGTTTATCCCCGAGTTCGACTGGTTTCTTTTTGTTGAGATCGACGAAAAGGCCAGGATGGGATCAATAATCAGCAGCACCCGCACCAGTATCGCCCTGAGCATCCTGCTTTCTTTTTTTGTACTGGCAACAGCCGTTGCAACAGCCAACTATTTCCAGAACAGGATAACGCTCATGGCCGTAACCGACGAACTTACAGGAGTTTATAACAGGAAGGAATTTGACGTTCACTCACGGAAGGCCATATACAGTTTCCACCGCAGCAGGGCGCCCTTCTCGCTGATTATATTTGACATAGACCATTTCAAAGAGATCAATGACACGCACGGCCATTCAACCGGCGACCTGGTCATAAGGTCAATCGCAGAGATCGCGTCTAAAACAAAAAGGCTTACCGACGTTCTGGTGAGGTGGGGAGGCGACGAGTTTATCATCCTCACACACGGCGAAATAATCCAGGCGGTTACGGCAGCGGAAAGGCTCTGCAAACATATCGCGGAACATATTTTTTTCACAGGGGAGCAGCCGGGGGAGAGGGCCAGTTTTACCGCCACCATAAGCTGCGGTGTAGCGGCCTTCAGGAAGGGAGACAGCATAGATTCTGTTATATCAAGGGCAGACACCGCCCTCTACCAGGCAAAGGCAGGTGGACGCAACAGAGTAGAATCCGAAATTTCAACAGTACCGAAAAAAATGAAAAAGAAGGACATGAAAGTCAGATGAAGATAGTGGCCGCTACGGGCAACATGAACAAGATCATGGAAATCCGGGACAAATTTTCAGGGATCACAGATTTTTCAGTTATACCGCTGACGGATTTCGGCCCGGTGCCTCATATCGCAGAGGACGCGGA
>CAYTSF010000024.1:6743-9557 GCA_964440335.1 uncultured Leptospirales bacterium | reverse complement strand
ACGCGAATATGTTACAGAGGGCGTGTGCGAAGGAGTAATTACAGAAGAGCCCGCGGGGGAGATGGGTTTCGGCTACGACCCGGTCTTTTTTGTTCCGGAAAAGGGAAGAACCATGGCCCAGCTTTCAATAGAGGAGAAGAACTCCCTGAGCCACAGGGGACGGGCCCTGGAGAAGGCTGCTGCAATACTTAAAACCCTGGCCATGTAAAATGAGGAAGGACACATCCGGCAAAATACTCACCGCGCTGCGCGGACTCTATGGTGAGCCTTCACCTGACCTGAACTTCAGTAACAACTATGAACTAACCATAGCAGTGGTACTCTCGGCCCAGACAACAGACCGACAGGTCAACAGCGTTACAGGCAGGCTCTTTGAGCTCTACCCGGACTTTCAGTCCCTCGCCTCCGCAAAGCTGAGCGATGTTGAAAAAATCATAAAGAGCACGGGATTCTACAGGGTCAAGGCCGCGAACATCATAGCGCTTGCCGGTACCGTCTGCTCCAGGTTTAACGGAATACTTCCCTCCAGCGCAGAAGAGCTCATGGTTCTTCCCGGTGTAGGAAAAAAATCGGCAAATGTCATATTGTCAGTCGGGTTCGGCAGACCGGCCCTTGCCGTTGACACCCACGTTTCAAGGATTGCCTGGAGGCTCGGATATACAGAGAGCCGGAACCCGCTGATTATAGAGAGGGATTTATGTTCAGTAATTCCTGCTGAACTCTGGAAGACGGCCCACCTGCAGTTTATCAAACACGGCAGGGCTCTGTGCACAGCGAGAAATCCGCGATGCGGCGACTGCCCGCTTGCGAAGTGGTGCCTGTTCTTTAATGGCCGCCGTTGACCCGTTCGTCCCTGAACTGCAGAAAAGCATTTACGACATCAATGTCATAGACCTCCCTGCCGAGTGTTTTAGCCGGGTCAATATCAGTAATGTTTTTCAGGGCGTTGTAGGCGTGGAGCGAGATGTTGCGGTCCAGGTTCGTCAGAAAATTTATCAGGAACGTTATGGCTTCAGGGTTCTCCGCGTAGGCAAGGCAATCCATGATCCAGGTTTTCATGACCTCGTTGCCGTTCCTGAACATCTGCATGTATTCCTTACCGTGGTCCCTGAAATATTCAGAAAAATACCTCTTGAAATTTTCTGCCGAAGCGAACTCAGCGCTTTCTGATAATGACCTTGAAACGGCAAAATCCGAAAGTACGCCGAAGTCGAGCATGATATTTTTCTCCCGGAGATATACAAAAACCTTTTCCGCTGCGTCTATGTCGCACCTGACAAGAAGCGACTCCCATGTTCTGCTGTCAAAAGATATATCCCTTCCGTATTTTCGCGAATAAAAAACCAGCTCTTTAATGTCCGAACGTTTTTTGTACTGCCTTGTTACCTCTTCAAGCCTGTCTATCTGCGATATGAAACCGGTCTTCAGGAGCATCCTGAGCGGAAGCGACCCTGGCTGGCCTGCCCTGACAGCGCCCATATACATAATGAACAGCATGGCTGCCGTTGCGGAAAACATTATCAATCCTGAAATTACAGAAAATACAATAGCTTTAACAAACCTTACACTGCTCCGTGAATAATCATATATAAGGGCGAAGTTAAAAAAAATGTACTTGCCCAGTTTGACGAGGCCCACACCGGTTCCAGGCGTAAAAACAGCGTAGAGGAATTTATCCAGCATGAAAAAAACAGAGGATACAACCATGAACGCGGGGATAGCAATGCCCGGACGCCTGTTCTGCCTGAGTATAAAAAAAAGTATGAGGCCATAAAAAAGTGTATTGGAATACTTGCCGTCCAGGAGCCTGATGATCGGATCAAATGGCCATCCGTCGCGCCCCATGTAGTTAATCATCGTGAATATAAACGTCAGGAGCATGGCAAATGCAAAGGGGAAGAGCCTTATGTCAAAGAAAAGTTTATGCCTTGCGCGCCTGCCGTATTTTTTTGTGTAATCCACAATGAGGTCGTCATAATTCAGCTGTGAAAAAAGAAAGATACAGTAGAAGATCAGGACCATGATATATGTCCTGACAATGACCGAAACCCCGCCCCAGTCATACTTCAGGTTAAAGGCAGCATTGACCCCGAAAAGGAGGACCAGGATAATCAGGAAATGGTAAATTTTTGCCAGCTGCTGCCTGATAACACTCATCTCTCCTCCCCTGCTGAAACTGATTATGCAAGTTTAATCCCACAGCGCTTAATTATTCAACAATAAAAATATCAGGCATGTTCACCCGTGTTATACCTTTCATAAAATGGATTTACACCTGATTATATGTTCTCCGCGCGCCGGTGGCGCGCGGAACAATAGCTGCTGCGGAAAACCAGTTTTTGAATGGTATAAAAACATGAGGAAGATTTATCCTTGAAAAAAAGCAGGCCCCATGCTATGGGCAACCATGAAATTCGACGACATGCAATTTGCACAGGTTTACCAGAAGCAGCAGGATGAGGCCGGCTACCCGGGCAGGCTCCTGCCGTTTGTGCTCCACAGGCTTGAAGGATACAGCAGCGTCATCGACATCGGCGCAGGTACGGGATTTTTCTCAATCCCCCTTGCCGGGAGGGGACATTATGTAACTGCCGTTGAACCTTCTGAGAGGATGTCGGGCATCATGCTTGCAAAATCCGGCGCAGGAAGCGCGGGAAGACTTGTTTTAAACAGCACCGCGTGGGAGGACTGGACCGGCCCTGTTCACGACGCGTCAATCTGCATACACTCGCTCTACCCCATGCGCGACAAAAAACTCTGCGTGAGCAAAATGCTCAAATCCTCCCGCAAGAGAATCATCATTATCCGCAACAC
>CAYTSF010000024.1:5292-6643 GCA_964440335.1 uncultured Leptospirales bacterium | reverse complement strand
CGTCTTCCATTCACTCTTCTGCGACAACGCATACGAGTTCTGATACAGGCTCTCAGTTAATCCGGCGGGCAAAACAGAACAGATTTAATATTTCGAATAATTATTGACTAATGCCGTTCAGTATAGCAATTTATACCCGATACGAGGTGCCAGATGAGCAGAAGCGAAGCAATTAACAGGCAGGAACTGTCCGAACGGCTTGACAACGATTTCGATCTCTTTAAGGAGCTGACTGTTCTTTTCTTTGACGACTCAGTCACCCTGATGAACAGGATAAAGGCCAGCATCGACTCCGGCGACATGGAGGGGCTCCGTAAAAATTCCCATACTCTCAAAGGCGCAGTTTCAAATTTTTCCGCACAGGGCGCCTATGATGCCTCTTTCGTTCTGGAATCCTCGGCAAGGGACAGCATAAGCGACGGCCTTACCGAAAAATACCAGGTTCTCGAAAATGAAATTAAAGCGGTTATTGACGACATGAAGTCCATTATAGACAAGGGCTCATTCTGACAATGCACTCCCCGCTCAGGGACCATGAGGAGCTTACCGCCTCTGCCATGGAGATTGCACGCGGCGCAGGGGGGATTCTCATGAACGGGTTCAGGTCATCATCAACAAAAATCGGTTTCAAGAGCCGCACAGACATGGTTACAAGCATGGATGGCGAATCTGAAAATTTCATCTGCTCCTGCATAACAGAGAGATATCCTGACCACGCCATAATCGCCGAGGAGGGGAGCCGCAGGGACACAGCGGGCGAGTACCTCTGGTACGTTGACCCCCTTGACGCAACAAATAATTATGCCCATGGCATCCCCTTCTTCTGTGTTTCGATCGGAGTATTCTCAAGAAACGAAGGCCGCGTTGTGAGCGGCGCGGTATATGACCCATGTCATGACGAAATGTTCCATGCGACTCTGAATGGCGGCGCATACCTGGGCGGCGCCCCGGTACATGTGTCCGGCACGCGCGATCCGGGGATAGCCCTGCTCTCTACCGGTTTCCCATACGCCAAAGATGACATGGAAAGGAACAATCTGAAGCAGCTGAACCGCATACTCCCCAACATACAGTGCGTAAGGCGAATGGGTTCAGCCGCCCTTGACCTCTGCTACGCCGCATGCGGACGCATAGACGGTTACTGGGAACCGCTGTTGAAGCCCTGGGACACGGCAGCAGGCAGCCTCATACTCACCGAGGCCGGAGGCATGGTCTCCAGGTACGATGGAAGCGCCTTTGACGTTGAATATCCCGAGATAGTGGCATCAAACGGCCACATCCATGATTTTCTTGTGGGGAAGCTGGGAGGCTCCCCCCTATCCCCCGGAGGCTGACTTCTACCCACATTTAT
>CAYTSF010000024.1:2612-5192 GCA_964440335.1 uncultured Leptospirales bacterium | reverse complement strand
ATGGAAATAACAGTACAACCTCAGTTCATGACCGTAACAGAGCTGAGCCGCCTGATAAAATCAGAGATCGAAAACAATCCGCACCTTACGAACATATGGGTCAAGGGAGAGATATTCAACCTCACATACCACTCCTCGGGCCACATATACTTTACTCTCAAGGATGAAGGCGCCGTGGTCTCAACCGTGTTCTTCCGCAATTACAACAAGAACCTGAAGTTCAGGCTCGAGGAGGGGATGAGCGTACTCGTCCTGGGCGGCCTGACGGTTTTTGAAAAGCGGGGCAGCTACCAGCTCAACGCCCTGAGCGTAAGGCCCGAGGGAGCCGGCGAACTACAGAAGCGCATTGAACAGCTGAAGAAAAAACTTGCCGACGAGGGGATATTCGACCAGGCGCACAAAAGGCCCCTCCCGTTCCTGCCGAAAAGGTTAGGCGTTGTAACATCCCCTACAGGAGCGGCGCTCCATGACATAATTAAAGTGGCACACAGGCGGTATCCCAACATTGAAATAGTTGTGGCCCCCGCAAAGGTACAGGGTGACGACGCGGCGGAGAGCATTGCCAGGGCAATCAGGGAGATCAATAATCCCAGGTGGCGTGTTGACCTGGTTATCGCAGGACGTGGCGGCGGTTCTTTCGAGGACCTTATGCCATTCAATGAGGAGGCGGTTGTACGGGCCTGCTATAATTCCAGGGTTCCCATCATCTCGGCAGTGGGGCACCAGGTTGACCACCCGCTCTGCGACGACGCCGCAGACGCATACGCACCCACCCCCTCCGCAGCAGCAGAGATGGCAGTCCCCGTGAAGAGCGACTTCGTGGATGAAATAAAGTATCTCATGGGGAGGATGGACACAGCCCTCTCCCGCAGCCTTGAACGGCAGCAGACCAGGCTTGACCACGCTGTTTCAAAAAAAGTATTCCGCGACCCATATGAAATAATCAATATGAGAGAGATGCTACTCTCGGACAGCGAATCGCGCATGGCATCGGCCATGAAGGATATAATCAACAGCAAAAGGGAGAAGCTTCTGCGCATCCCCGACATCACCATGCTTGAACAAAAGATCTTCCTTGGAAAAAGCCACCTGTTCCAGTTGCAGCTCCAGGCCATCGAAAAACTCTCCCCCCTGGACATTATGCGCAGGGGCTATGCAGTCGTGACAGGCACCGATAAAAAAATAATAAAAAGTGTGGAAAATTTAAGAGCCGGTGATACAGTTGAAATACGGCTCCATGACGGCCACGCTGCCGCAGCCATCACCTCAGCCACGAAGGAGAAATAATTGGAGAAGGCAAAAAAAACAGCAGCAAAGCCCGCGTTTGAGGACGCGCTCAGCGAGCTTGAAAATATCGCAATGAAGCTTGAATCGGGCGAGCTTGGCCTTGACGATTCCATAAAGGAATTCGAAAAGGGCATACAGCTTGCGGCCTTCTGCCACAAAAAACTCGAAGAGGCCGAGCGCAGGATAGAGATACTCCAGAAAGGGGGCGCCGGCGATGTCACCGCCAGGGAGGTTGCCGTAAAAAGCGATACTGGTGAAATCGAAGAAGACGAGGAGATGCAGGGTTCCCTCATATGAAAGTGAAAATTTATAAATCTGCGGCAGCCGCGCTTGCGGCGTTCATCATAACCGGGTGCTCATCCGACAAGGCAATTCAGTTCTGCGAAGGGGTCGACACAGAGGGAAAAGGCGTGACCTGCGGCAAAGAGTTTACCACAGGCGACCTCACGGGGGTACTCACAGCAAGGCAGCCATTTGAAGCAGAGAGCATCAGCATCAAGGTACTGCGCGAAGAGAAAGGCAAAATGAAGGTCGAGAAGACCATGTTTATCAAGGTTGAGCGGGAGAAGAAGAGGGCCAGCTTTGACCTCACCTTCCTCAACGGCGGGACCTATACGGTAGAGGCCTACAAAGAAAATGATAAAATCGGTGACGGGATAATAAAAATAATTGATACCTACTGAGCTTCGGTGCCGGTTTTGCTCTTTCCCTTCTCCTCGATGTAAACCGCGATTATTATTAAAATCGCGCCGACAACTATGACCGAATCCGCGATGTTAAATGTCGGCCACCTGTAAACGCCGTCAACTCCAACCGAGATAAAATCCACAACGCCCAGCCTTGTAGTAATGAGCCTGTCTATGATGTTGCCTATTGCCCCGCCTATAATCATGGCCATTGCAATCCTGAACAGAGTGTTCATGTTCTTTTCGTAAAAGTAGTACCCCACCATAAGCGTCAGCACAACAATGGATACAACGAGAAAGAATACCTTGTGCCCCTGCATAATACCGAAGACCCCGCCCCTGTTAAACGTAAGGTCAAAAACCAGAAACCCCTTGAGGAACGAAATCCTCTCGTAGTTCCCCAGGTGTTTGATGGCCAGGTTTTTTGTGTAAACATCCGCCAGAAGGCATATTACCGCAACTACCAAAGGTGTAATGTGTTTTTTCATTCTTAATGTTCCTGTTAAAAATTTTTTACAACTGATGCGCATCTGGCGCAGAGTTCAGGATGCTCCGGATCGCTTCCGAGGGTATCGAAAAAGTTCCAGCACCTGACGCACTTCTTGCC
>CAYTSF010000024.1:0-2512 GCA_964440335.1 uncultured Leptospirales bacterium | reverse complement strand
TCAAGTTCGTAGTACCTCTCCATGTGTACCGAACCCTTGTGTCCGTTAAATTCCCATATCTCCTCCGCCGTGAATGAAAGCACCGGCGCGATGAGCCTTAACATGCAGTTGTATATCTCGCGCAGCACGGTCAGGTTTCCCCTGCGCACCTTCGCGTTCTTTGCCTCGACGTAGAGTATGTCCTTGGATACGTCAAAGTATATGGACGAAAGTTCAACAGCGCAGAAGTTGAGAATCCTCCTGTAGACCAGGTGGAACTCGTAGTTCGAGTAGTGCTTTATCACGTTTTCTGATAGCTGGTTGAGTTTATGCAGCACCCACTTGTCAATGCCGGTGAGTTCATCGTATGCGACTGCGTCCCTGGCGTCAAAATCGGCGATGTTCCCGATTATGTACTTCAGCGTGTTCCTGATCCTCTTGTAAGATTCGGCAACCTGCTGCATCATGTTCATGCCTATGCGCACGTCATTCCTGTAATCCTCCGACGACACCCAGAGCCTCAGGATGTCAGCGCCGAACTGGTCGATAATCTTCTCTGGAGGAATTACGTTTCCAAGGGACTTGCTCATGGCCTTTCCGTTTTCGTCCAGCATGAACCCGTGGGTAAGCACCGTGTTAAACGGGGCGCGTCCGCGGAGCGCAAGCGCGGGCCAGAGCGAGGACTGGAACCATCCCCTGTGCTGGTCGCTTCCTTCGAGGTAAATGTCAGCGGGCCAGCGCAGGTCCTCCCACTGGTCGAGCACAGCGAAATGGGACACGCCCGAGTCGAACCATACGTCGAGTATGTCGAACTCCTTCACCAGTTCGCCGCACCCGCAGGTGCACTTTGTACCGGCCGGAACAAGTTCCTTTATATCTTTTGTATACCAGGCGTCTATGCCGTCCTTCCTCGAAATATCGGCAAAGAGCTTAACCGATTCGGCAGTCATGAGGTTCTTCCCGCAGTCCGCACACCTGAACGATGGAATGGGCACACCCCATGACCTCTGGCGCGACAGGCACCAGTCCGGCCTGGTCTCAACCATGCCCCTGAACCTGGACTCGCCCCACGAAGGGACCCACTCGGTGTGGTCAACTGTCTCAAGCCCCTTCTTCCTCAAATCTTTGTGTTCCATGCTGAAGAACCACTGCTCCGTTGCCCTGTAAATAAGGGGCTTCTTGCAGCGCCAGCAGTGCGGGTATGAATGCTCGATGGTCCCGCTGTGTACCAGGGCGTGCTTCTCCTCGAGGAGTTTGACCACCTCGGGATTGGCCTTGAACACATGCATGCCCTTCATCTCGGGAAAGTCAGAAGTAAACTTTCCCTCATCGTCAACAGGGCAGAAAATCTCAAGGTTGTTTGCAAGGCCCACTATGTAGTCATCGTGGCCGTGGCCGGGCGCGGTGTGTACAATGCCTGTACCCTGCTCAAGCGTAACGTGTGTGCCGAATACAACTTTTGACTCGCGGTCAATGAACGGGTGTTTCACTTTTAACGATTTTATACTTTCAACAGTAAGGGCAACCTCTCCGTCATGTTTCATGCCCGTGATGGACTCGAACTGTTCCAGGAGGCCTTTTGCTATGATAAAGTTCTCCCCTCCGAAAGAGTACGATGAGTACTCGAACTCCGGGTGGAAGCTCACGGCAAGGTTCGCAGGGAGAGTCCACGGGGTAGTGGTCCATATGACAACATAGGTTTTATCTTTATCGCCGCCGAAACCCGCAGTGGCCGGATCAACCTTAAACTTAACAAAGACCGAATGTGAAATGTGGTTGTCGTATTCAACCTCCGCCTCTGCAAGGGCCGTAACGCATGTGGGGCACCAGTAGATCGGCTTCTTGTTCTTGTAGATGTACCCGGCTGCCAGCAGCTCGCCGAAAACCTCGACTATGCGCGTCTCATATTCCGGCGACATTGTTTTATAGGGATTATCATAATCGCCGAAAACGCCCAGGCGCTTGAACTCCTCCATCTGTATTTTAATGAATCCCTCGGCGTACTCCCTGCACTTCCTCCTTATCTCAACACGTGGCATCTCCTTGGCCTTGTCGCCAAGCTCACGCGTAACGTTAAGCTCAATGGGCAGGCCGTGGCAGTCCCATCCGGGGACATAGGGCGACCTGTTGCCCATCATGGTGTGGTGCTTGACAATAATGTCTTTGAGGATCTTGTTCAGGGCGTGCCCCAGGTGCAGGTGGCCGTTGGCGTAGGGAGGGCCGTCATGGAGAATGTAAGTCTCTGCCCCCTTTCTCGACTCCTGGATACGGCTGTATATCTTTTCATCCTGCCATTTTTTTACAATGCCGGGTTCCTTCTGCGGGAGGTTTGCCCTCATGGGGAAATCGGTTGCCGGAAGATTGACTGTCTTTGAATAATCCATAATGCCCTCTTTGCGTCATGCTGGAATTGCCTTGCTCCCCCCGGATTCCGGGGAGGGGGATTAACCGGGAAACAACGAATTTTACCGGTAATTTTGTAAATATTCAGCCTTAACCGGAGACGCATTTTGTCAATATTTTTTTGAAGGAG
>CAYTSF010000023.1:27546-29165 GCA_964440335.1 uncultured Leptospirales bacterium | reverse complement strand
TTGGTACCGGGCGCCACATCGTCAGTGATCCAAACGTTGCCGCCTATCTCCGAACCTCTGCCTATTGTTATGCGTCCCAGTACTGTCGCGCCTGAGTAAATTATCACATCGTCCTCGACTATGGGGTGCCTGGGCATGTCCTTTATGGGGTTTCCTTTTTCATCAAGGGGAAAGCTCTTTGCGCCCAGGGTCACACCCTGGTAGATCCTCACCCCCCTGCCTATAATGCAGGTTTCACCTATGACTGTACCGGTTCCATGATCAATAAAAAATCCCTCGCCAATTCTTGCTCCGGGATGAATATCTATGCCGGTCCTTGAATGGGCCATCTCTGAAATTATGCGTGGTATGATCGGTACGCCAAGGAGGTAAAGTTCATGTGCCACCCTGTGATATGTCATGGCCATTATGCTGGGGTAGCAGAAGATAACCTCGGCGATGCTTTTTGCCGCAGGGTCGCCGATATAGGCAGCCCTTGAATCAAGCGAAAGGAGCCTCCTTATTTCAGGGAGCTTTTCAATGAATTTCATGGTAAGGTCATCGGCCCTTGGCCCGCAGTCCATGCAATCGGTTATGCCGCTTTCCGAACACTGGAAGCAGAATCCGCGCCTTATCTGTTCTGAAAGCCACCTGTATATTCTGTCGAGCTTTGCGCCGGTGTAATAACTGACTGTCTCCCTGTTGATCTCGGAGTTCCTGAAATAACCGGGAAAGATTACTGAACGGACAAGCTCCATGGTCTCCCTGAGGTCATCAATGGAGGGCATGGGTGCGTCGTGGCTGGATATGTGAAACATCTCGCTGAGGGTCTCCCTGCCTGAGAGCCTCTCAACAACAGAGTCGAATTTCTCCTTGAAGCTTTTATCAAAAAACTGGTCTGCCATGTTAAACCCCGGCTGTTATTTCTTCACATCCTCATCATCAAAAAGAAGCGTAGTACCCGACTCATCGTTGTAAACATAACGGACCTTTTTATCGTCAAGGGCTTTACCGGCTTTGACTTCGGGCATTATTATCTTTATATTGCCCGATGCGTGGTTATCGTCCAGCTGAAAGTATTCCTCTGAAAATTCATCCACGGTGAGTATTTTAAAAAGCCTGTCGAATGTACCCATTTTAAAAATCTGGTGGATATTTTCATTCATGTTAACAAGCACAAGCTCTGCATCTTTTTCTTTGAGCGCCCTGGAAAGTTTCATGAACCTTGTGATTCCGAATGAATCTATGTACGGGAATTTTTTCAGGTCAATGGCTATTACATCAAAGGGGAGGGACTTGTAGTGGTCCACAGTGCGGTCAAAGGCCTTTGCTTCCATGGGGGTAAGTTCACCTGAAAGCCTGATAAGAACAATTTTGTCTCTCTCTTCAGCACTGATACTAAGCATAAACACCTCTCCATGTTTATCAGCTTACCCGGTTGAAAAACCCGGTTTCTAATTTCCATCGTTGAACATTATACAGGGTTATACTGATGGTGCAATAAGAAAATTGTACATTTTCAATATTTTATTTTTTAATATGCAAACGTTATGAAATTATGTCAGCGGATATGATTTCTTCGACAGGGGTTTCTTCGACCTGAATCCGTAATTGCTTCGATATTGCTTCGACATGAATAT
>CAYTSF010000023.1:25665-27446 GCA_964440335.1 uncultured Leptospirales bacterium | reverse complement strand
ATCTCTATGGCTTCGATTCTCCAGAGCGCGCCTGCAATAAAAAGAAGCGACCACAGAACTGTCATCGCAATCGGCAGGAAGATCTTTGCGGACCATGCGATGCTCATTGACATGGAGAATGCAATTTCTGAAAGCTTCCATGGCATCACGTAGTATAATTCAGGTACCAGCATGGGGAAAAGGTGCCCTGAAAGGAAAAATACAAGCCCTGCGCCAAGTGCTATACCTCTTGAAGTTGTTACCGTGCCCATAAACATGAGCATGGATGTATAGAAAAAGCATATGAGCCATATGAGTCCAAGTCCCTTCATGAAGGGGATGTAATCTATCTCGCCGCCGAAAAAATACACCACCACCAGCAGGAGTACACCCTGCAGAATTATTATCACAGCGGTAATCCAGACCATGCTTGAAACCAGTTTGGAAAGCACAAAGGCTTTTCTTGACAGGGGCTTTGAGAGTATCCATTCAGCCGTGCCGGAAACCCTCTCGCTGATAATAAGGTCATGCGTAAGGATTATTACACCGATCACTGCGGCAAAACCCGTTATGTTGAAAAAAAGCTGAAGAGCGGCAGCTCCCACACCATAGCTGTCGATCATCTCACGGCGCACCGCTGCCGGCAGTGTGCTGAAAACATAGAGTACCAGGCTGATGCAGCCTGTAATGACCGCTGTCCATACGATGCATTGCACCATTAATTTTTTAGTACCGTACCAGGCATGGTTCTCCTTGTGCACCATGTTGCCAAGGCCCAGGGTCCATTCCTTTATTGTTGCAGATAATTTATTTTCAGGCATTGTTCCCCCCTTCCACTATGCGCATGAACACATCCTCAAGCTCGTCCCTTCTGCGGGTGAACTCCCTGACAATTATATTTTCATCGCCCAGCAGTGTACGGAGAAGGTTCCTCTCGGCGTATTCAGGGTCCTTTGCAGTAAGGCTCCACCTGGCCGTCCCTTCATTCTCGGTAATCTTTACCGAATCGACCCACTGCTGCTCCCTGATCCGGTTGCGGATCTGTTCAGAATCACCGCGCAGTACAATGTCGTAAACCACTTTGTCCCTGGAGGCAAGGAGTTCATCAACGGGCGCAAGCGCAACAAGTTCACCTTTATTTAAAATGGCAACAGCATCGCTCACGCGCTCCACATCGTCCAGTATATGAGTGGAATAGAAGATGGTTGTTTTACCTTTAAGTGCCCTCATTACTTCGAGTACATCGCGCCTGCCCATGGGATCAAGGGAGGCCGCGGGTTCATCGAGTATGAGGAGTTCGGGGCTGTTTACCTGCGCCTGGGCTATGCCGAGCCTCTGCATCTCACCACCAGAAAATCCCTTTATGACACGGTCAGCCCTGTCAGAAAGGCCTGCTATGCCAAGTACCTCGTCTATTTTTAAATCAACAAGCCTGTCGCTCCTGTTGTAGAAAAAACCTGCGGTGAACCTCAGAATCTCCCTGGCTGTCATGTAATCATAATACCTCGGGTTCTGGGGCAGGAATCCGGTACGTTTGCGTATCTCCGCGCTATCCTTTAGTATATCCATACCGAAAATACTGCCTGCACCTGATGTGGGTTTGACCAGGCCCAGCAGCAGTTTAATCGCTGTGCTTTTACCGGCACCGTTGGGCCCCAGGAATCCGAATATCGAATTCTTCGGCACACAGAGATCGAGCGATTTGAGGGCCTGTATATTTTTATATGTTTTTGACAGGCCCGACGTCGAGATAAGAAGATCATCCCTATCTTTCACAGAATACCCCCTTTATTAACATTCTT
>CAYTSF010000023.1:21918-25565 GCA_964440335.1 uncultured Leptospirales bacterium | reverse complement strand
TAAAGGTTGTCAATGATAAAAAACGGACGATCGTCCGTTTTTTATCATGCGTAAATATGCCCGGCTGAATAAATATTTTTGACTATACCAGGATTCATACTATAATTAACCTGTATCACCATGCCGCATCAGCAAAGTACAAACGGAGCGACTATGCCTGAAAACAGATACATTACCAGCAAACAGTACTCAATTCCATCGCACGGGCACACATCTAAAAGAAGTGTGCCATTAACAGTAATACTCGCGGTCATTTTTATAAACATATACGGGATCATCGGCCTTGCATTTACAGGCCTTGGCTCCGTTGGTGCCATCGTGTTTACCCCTAATATCGATTTTGTTTCACCTTTTCATTTCGGTGATGAAACGAAGCAGACAGACGGCACAATTACTGATGTTTTTTCAACTAACGCATCGATAGACGATAGGAATGTAAGGGCATATCATTTCACATTCACATACAACGGTACAGCCTATAATAATATTTCATATTCAACATCTGCCCGCTACACGAAAGGTAGTGCGGTAAACGTTGAATTTGAGCCAGACCATCCCCTCATCGCGCGCATAGAGGGGATGGATATGAAACCATTCGGGCTGGAATTAATCTTTGTTTACCTTTTTCCAGTCACAGGCCTATGCTTTATTGTCGTTGCATTCAGGAAAAAGCTGAGGAACATCCACGCATTAAGATACGGCCACATGACCAGGGGCAGGCTCGTCAACAAAACAGATACAGGAGCGGTAATAAACAACAGGCATGTCATAGATTGCCATTTCACCTTTAAAGACATGAACGGCAACGAGTTCACAGCAATCGGTTCTACCCATAAACCGGAACTTGTTGAGGATGAAGCGGAAGAGAGGATAATCTATGACCCCGATGATCCTGCCAATGCGGTGGTTGTTGACGCAATGCCGGCATCAGTGAGAAAATTCCTTTCATCCGTGCCGGGATAAAATGTTTAACCAATGACAGTGAATGTACTGATTTATACCATTCATAAAGTGGATAAACACATAATTATATGTTCACAGCCCGCCTGTGACGGGCGTTGAATAATAGCAACTGCCGAAAACCGTTTATTACGGGTATATAGCTTAAAAAGTTTAGGAATACAGAAAATTTTTTAAATTTTCAGAGAAAATCTTGACGATTAATATCATTATTCATTATTGTCAATTTATGAAAAGTTTAAACATTACAAGCATAATAGTGATTATTCCTGCGGCAGCGACCGTGGCATATAGTTATATTCCCTGCGGGTAATACCAGTAGCCATAATACATAAATACCGGAGCCCGCTTAAAAAAGCGGGCTTTTTGTTTTTATGCAAAAACCTTGAGCATCATAAATTTAAATAAAAGGAGCCTACAATGAAAACAGCATCAACAGTCAAAGCAACGGCGGCAGCAGTAAATCCGGCATCAATTATCAGCGTGATAAGTGATACATACTATGAACGGAGGCAACGCCATTATGATTGAAAACCACAGACCACTCTACTCAGACTCCTCGCTGAACATGAAGTCCTCTGTCATCAGGGACATGTTCAGGATCACATCCGACCCTGCAATGATCAGCTTCGCAGGCGGGCTGCCGGGCGCAGACGCTTTCCCGGTTGAAGAACTCCATGAAATAATCAACAGGTCAATTTCACGTTACGGTTCATCAGTTTTCCAGTACGGAACAACAGAGGGGCACCAGCTGCTCAGGGAGGGAATCAGTTCCCTCATGAACAATGCATACGGGCTCTCCCATGAACCGGACAACATCCTTGTTACAAGCGGTTCGCAGCAGGCACTCTACCTTTTATGCAAGGTACTCCTCAATCCGGGTGACACCATCATAACCGAGAACCCAACGTATGTTGGAGCGATCAGCACATTCAGGTCATTCATGGCTGACATACACTCCATTGACATGAACAGCCAGGGCATGGACATTGCTGCACTTGAAAGCAAAATATCAGAACTTGTATCAGCTGGCAAAAAGCCCAGGTTCATCTACACAATTCCGTCCATACACAATCCCACAGGTATCACCATGGGTGTAATCCAGCGCCACATGCTTTACGAAACCGCATCGAAGTATGACATCATGATTATCGAAGATGATCCCTATGGCATGATCCGCTACGATGACCTGAAAATCGGCCCTGTAAAAAAACTCGATACCGGGAACCGCGCTGTTTACCTGGGCTCCTTCTCAAAGACGGTCTCGCCGGGGTTGCGTACAGGATGGATTGCGGGGCAGAAAGAACTTGTACGCAGATGCACCATTGCCAAGCAGGGTGAAGACACATGCTCAGGCACGCTGTCGCAGTTCATCATAAGCGACTTCATTGCTGACGGAAGCATATACAGGCAGATTGAAAAAGTGCGCGGCCTGTACATGAAAAAACGCGACCTCATGGCCGGTGCCCTGAAGTCCATGATACCGGCAGCGTCATTCGACCTTCCGGGCGGCGGGCTCTTCCTGTGGATCACGCTGCCTGAAAACATTGACACCTCAAAGCTACTTGCAAAAACAATCGAACGGCAGGTTGCATATGTACCGGGCACAGCATTCTTTGCGGATGGTTCAGGTACAAACCTCATGAGGCTTAACTTCAGCTACCCGTCATTTGATGACATCGGGGAGGGGATAAAACGCATGGCAGGTGTTATTAACGATGAGCTTTCAATGACTCAATAGATTTTAACTGCATGTCACATACACCGTGACATGCAGTTCTTATTACTCAGAGTCCCTTTGATCCGGATGTTGTGAAATAGTCTTGCGTCCCGTAGGGGTCCTTGAATTCCTGTTCAGGCCTGAAATTGCGTTTGTTTTTGCCACGGTCCTTCAGGTATCTGCCTAGTTCAAGGTTTATGCTTTCCGGAACTGATATTTTTGCATCAGCCAGTGCCTTTCGCAGAATGATCTCTGCCTTGTTTGCGAAGGATACGGAATCCCCCAGCACTCTCCCCGCCTCTGAGGAGTTATGAAAACCGCATGAATTTTCAGCGCTTATAAATACAAGCCTGAGGAATGACTGCATGTAGTATTCCTTAGCCTTTGCATAAGCCTGCTGGTCTATCTTTACGCCCTTTACAATCTGCGCGTTTGTAAACTCAAAGAGCTTCGCAACTGATGCATTGGCATATCCGGCCCTGTTAAGGAGCGATATAGTCCTCTCCTGAATGGTGAACACCTGTTTCTTGAGCCAGTCCGCACCCTCTGTATGGCACTGCGCGCATGCAACGAAGTTCTGTTTCACGGGGCTCCCCAGGTCGTGGGATGAAATCTTGTACGATCCCTCCCTCTGGTAGGGCATGTGACAGTCCGCGCATACAAGCCCCGCGTTAAAATGCACGCTGCCGTTTGAAAACATTTCGAACTCGGGGTGCCTTATGAAGGGCATGCTGAATCCTGTTACAGCCTGTTTCCATTCAAGCCTGTCCGGATTGCCGAGCAGGTCCTTTATTATATTTTCAATTGTAATGCCTCCCCATTTGCTGCCTGACCATGGGAGAACAACATCACCTGCGACTTTCATTTTGCTGTCACGTGGAACAACATATGTTATATGACACTGGGCGCATGCCAGCATCCTCCTCTCCTGGCGGGAAAAGTCATCCTTTCCAATAAGTTTCAGTCC
>CAYTSF010000023.1:15480-21818 GCA_964440335.1 uncultured Leptospirales bacterium | reverse complement strand
ATTTTATCATCGTCCCATCCTTTCTTATACATGCTCTGTCCCGAGGGCCGCATGTCGCCGGTTTTAAGCCAGGACTCATACTGCAGGGGAAACACCTTCCCCCATACGGCAGGATCAAACTCCTCCTCTCCTATCATCCCCGGACGGAAGAGTTCGGGCCTGTCACCACCGCAGCCCGCAACAACACCCCATACTGTTGCTATGATTATAACCAGGAGCATACCGAACCTTTTCATAAATTATCCCCTATTTTAAAGTGATGACAGGTATGACCCTGTGCCTGACGCGCCTGTGGCAGTCCCAGCAGTTGCGGTCATCTGTATTTATCATGGTCAGCAGACCTTCATGACAGCGAATGCAATTTTCTTTAAGTACCTTTTTACCGTGTGAAGAAATATCAATCTGTTCAGGGTAGAGACCGGAATGAAACATGAACATGTCTTTCATGCCGTCTATCCCCTTCCAGAACAGATAGCGCGGATAATTTGTATGGGGCAGGTGACAGTCCACGCACTTAGCGTTCCTGTGCAGCGCGGTTTTATGCCATGAGTCGTAATGATCGTTCATTACATGGCATGTATTGCAGTAATCGGGAGTTGATGTCCTGGCAAGCATATCAGGGGGGCCCCACAGTACAAATGCAGTGAAAAGAACCAGTATTGCCACCGCGATTATATGTTTCCTTTCAGGCCGGATCATAATATTTTATAATACTATTAAGATAAAAAAAAATCAACCTTAAAGTTATATATCCAGGTTGATTTTTGCCACCATTGGTTATGGTACTGATTTTAAGTTATTCAGCCGGGTATTACGCCTGATCGTATCTTTTTATGATCTCTTCGGTGAGTGCCATGTAATCCTCTGCTCCGTTGCTCTCGGGCTTATACTCAAAGATAGTTTTACCCCAGCTGGGGGCCTCCTGCAGCGCCACGTTCTCGCGGATCATGGTATTGAAAAGCTTGCCGGGGAGGCGCTTTTCGGTCTCCTCCATTACTTCACGGCTTATGGACTTCTTGGGATTGTACATGGTACCGATGATCCCTGTAACCTCAACGTTCCTGTTTATCCTCTTCTTGACCATCTGCACTGCCTCAAAGAGGTTGTACATGCCGTGGAAAGGGAGAAACTGCGCCTGGAGCGGAACAATTATAAACTCGCTGAGGGCAAGGGCATTTAAGGTAAGTACGCCCAGTGACGGTGGACAGTCTATAAGTACGTAGTCATAGCCGGTAAGGTTCTCAAGGGATTCTTTAAGAAGAAATTCCTTTGCCGGAATAGGCAGGAACTCTATGTTTCGCATCTCAGGATTTGCAGGCAGCAGGTCTATCCCCTTCCTTTTAATTATAATGTCCTCGTATTTAATCTCCCCCTTCAGCACGTTGTAGATAGATTCAACGACCTTGTTGGGGTTTATTCCAAAGTGGTATGTCGCCTGGGCCTGATGGTCCATATCAATAACCATTACCTTCTTCCCGATTATCTGGAGCGCAGCAGCAACATTTACCGTGGTTGTGGTTTTGCCGACACCGCCCTTGTTATTTGATATGGATATGATCTTCATGACAGCTCCTGTTATGTTTTCTCTTATTTTCGGACACTATTCTCTATTCATTAAGACTATAATGTGAATCTATTATTGACTGGAACTCGTCTACCTGTCTGGCGTCGATAATTCCGATCTTTTTTATGTTTTCCGGTGTAAAGAGGGCAAATGTGCCCGAAGCAGAAACACTCACCTCACCCCTGGGATTTATAATGCGTCCCTTCATGATTACTTCGCGTTCACCAGTCCTTGTATCGATCTCGGCTTCGGCCCTGAGCTTCTCGGTCACCATGGTCGGTTTATGGTAGGTAATTGTCATGCTCTTGGTCAGGATAAACCTCTCGGTAAGGAATATGGCGCCCCACCCCATGACCTCATCGAGTATGGAGGAGAGGATGCCTCCGTGAGTCACGTTGTTCCATCCTGCCATGTAATCTTTGACGTAGAGCTCGGCGTATACCATGCTGCTGTTGCCGTAAAATTCCATCTGCAGGCCGTTAGGGTTCGCAGAACCGCAGCCGAAACATGTATTGTCGATTGTATTGGGAATCTTGATAAATTCAGTTTTATTCATGGCATTTCCCGTTCTGAATATTTTTTATTTCTGAAATAGAGCATGATATCTATTGATATCATGATAAAATTGATACTGTAAAGAATAATAACCGCGTCGTAGAGATAGAATATCTTGTGCAGAAAACCCGCGATGTACCCCACAAGCACAATAACCAGAAAAAAAAGGCTTTTCCCCTGAACAGACCTGGATTTCCAGCTCTTGTAAATTGAAACCGGCCATGCAGCTCCGAAGCAGACAAGCATGATAAATTCAAAGGGGCTCATAATTGCGTGATCCATCAGTAAAATATTTAACTGCTGTAAATCTGTTTATTTTTACAATGAACAAATGCAAGCATTAAAAACCCTGTTGCCTATTTTATTAGTGATCAATACATGGACTGAACCGTTTATTATCCGGAAAAAGATACTTTTTTATTGTCTTTACAATAGTTTTAAAATTTAATTGAATTGATATCGTATCGGTATTCAGTAATATATTCTGTGAAACCCGGAGCTAATATGAAGCAGTTATTTTTTTTATAGCATTACTATTTCTGTTCATTTCACCTTCGTGCTCATCACGTGAAATATTCATTGACGGTGATAGAACATATTTTGTTGGTTACGGAACTGCAGACTCAAGGCATCTAAACCATGATGTATGGCTTGAATCCGGCAGAAAATCATCATCAATTAATGCAGCCTACAGGATTTCTGAAGCTATTTACGGCAAATATTTCGATTTCAGCAAAGGAGTATCTGAAACTTCAGGTGTATTACCCTCTAAAGGCAAAGTCTCCTACAAAGAGACCAGGCCCGGACTTTTCAGGTGTACAGTTGCAGTTAAAAATAAGCATATCAACTTTTCTTCATGGAAAAAGACACACAGGATATCCGGTGAATTTGTTTTTCCCGGAGATTTCAACTCTGTAACAGTCAGTGAATATTCAAATTTTCTGGAAGATGTGGAAAAGAAGAACATGAAGCTCATTGAGGATGATGCGAGGATGAATAATCTTGTTCATGATGATAAACTGAAACTTGCTCACCTGTACATCCTTAACGACATGCAGGATAATGGAACAATGAAAATTCTGATAATTTACACCGACCAGCAGTAGATTATCAGTCAAACTTGCGTATAACATGAATTATTTTACTTGAAAGAAATATCAGATTTCGGTTACCTGAATCATATGAAACTAATAAAATATTAATAACCTGATTTTCTTGACAAATCAGGCCAATTGTGTTCTGATTCACCAACATCAACCAAGAGGTATATTAATGAGCCTGTTAAGAGAAATGAGTGATTCCCTTATTAAATACGGTGAAATCCTTATAGATAAAACAGAACAATTTACACGTTCCGCGCGTATCCGCATAGACATAAGAAAAAAAGAGATCGAGATAAACAATATCAAGGTACTTATAGCTGACCATGTTATTACCAGCACGGACCAGAACAGGCCGGTTGAAATTGAATTTCTTTCATCAAGGATGAATGCCATAAAGGGGCTGAACAGCGATATTGAAGGGCTGCGCATAAAACTTGAAGAACAGAAGAAACAAAATACGCAAACCGCAGTTTCAACAGATGCGCAAAATAATACAGGCAGCCCGGCCTGAAGATTATGCCAATATCAGCCAAAACAATCATAAGCAATATCGAAAAACTTCCCGAGCTCTTCAGCAAAGCAGAGCTGCATAAAATACTCCTGAACAAACGCACGGAGAAAAACAAAAAACCTGGCAGATCAAAAAAAAGCAGTTCAGGACCGGTACTCTCGTCAAAAGATATCTCGGTTATTGAAACCACACTCCAGTCCATGCTTCTTGCTGGTTTTATCGTTAAAGAAAAAAACAAGTTCCGCAGGCGAAGCTTTGTTATCGACGGCACGATTGCCACGAACTCCTCCAGGGACACGATAGTCAGGTATAACGAGCAGGAGATTCTCATCAAACGCGATGACCTTGCCTCAGCGCAGAACGGCGATTCGGTATCAGCCCGGGTCTTTGACCTCAGGAGGGGCTGTTTCAACGCAGAGGTTGTTAAAGTACATAAACGCAAAAAAGAATTTCACATCGCCCGAGTTACAGGCAGGTCAGGCAGCCTTGTTCAGTTGAAGCTGATTGATGTTCCTGGCGACATAGAATCGGTTGCTGATAAAAAAAGATTTAATCCGGCAAAGAGCGATTATGCAATCATCACGTTAACCGGAGGTTATCTTTCAGGCAGGGCCGAGTCCGTCATACAGGAGGTTTACTCCGAAGATAACGAGGACTACGATTTTTTAAGGATAAAGCAGCGGCACTCCCTGCCGGAAGACCATTCCTACTTTGACGAAGCAGTGGATGACATCTCGATACCTGAATCCGAAATGAAGAACAGGAAAGACTACACCAGGCTCTTCACAGTGACAATTGACGGCGAAACTGCAAAAGACTTTGACGACGCCATATCGATCAAGTCTTCACGCTCCGGCACAAAGATTTACGTTCATATAGCGGATGTTTCTGCATACATCAGGCCCGGCTCCCGCATTGACCAGCAGGCATTCAGCAGGGGAACGAGCTTCTACCTGGGCAACAGAGTCATACCCATGCTCCCGGAGAAGCTCTCCAACGACCTGTGCTCACTGCGCGAGGGTGTGCCCAGGCTTACCCTTACGGCAGAGATGAACTTTGACAGCACCGGCAACCTTGTCAAGCTTGAGGCATTCAGGGGGATCATCAAGGTCAACAAACGCCTTACGTATAACAGGGCCGATGAACTTATTTCAAGGAAGATGCCGGGACAGCTCCCTTCGACGGTGCAGAAAATGTACAGGTTCGCAAAGCTCCTGAACGAAAAGCGATCAAGGGACGGCAGGCTTGACCTGAACCTCACAGACCAGGAGGTCATATACGAAAAGCAGCATGTAAAGGAGATACGATTCGCCAAAAGGCTTAGAAGCCACATGCTCATAGAGGAGTTCATGCTCAGCGCAAACGAGGCCGTATCAAAGACCCTTAAAGAAAAAGAGGTACCTTCACTCTACAGGGTACACGAAAAGATGAGCGACGATAACATTACATCGCTGAAAAAATTCCTTACAGTGCTTGGCCTGAAGATTGACCTCTCCCTACCCATAGGAAGGAGCATACAGGAGATCCTGTCAATGGTACAGGGGAAGCCCTATGAACAGGTGGTGAACCTTGTGATACTCAAGTCCATGATGCAGGCATACTACGGCATTGAGCCCCTGGGGCACTTCGGACTCGGTTTCCTGGACTACACCCATTTCACTTCACCCATACGTCGCTACCCCGACCTCATTGTACACCGCTGTCTGAAGAGCCTCATAGACTCTGCCGGGCCCGCCTATTCTGTCGCTGAACTTATTGCCTGCGGTGAAAAATCCTCGGCCATGGAACGCATTGCGCAGAAGGCTGAACGCGACATGGTGAAGCTCAAATCGTGCCGCATCATGAAAAACAGGACCGGCGAGGTATTCGATGTAATCATCAGCGGCGTATCAAAATATGGCATGTATGTTTCTCTCATAGACATGCCCATAGAGGGGATGATCCCCCTGCGCAACATCACAGACGATTATTACGTACTGAACGAAGATGATTTCACCATAACAGGCCGCAGGTACAACAGGAGGTTCAGGCTCGGCGATAAAATTAAGGCCCGGCTCTCGCTTGTTGACCTTGATAACCTGCGTATAGATTTCGAGCTCATTCAGTCCGGAAGAAAAAAATGAAATTCGTTATTTACTACCACGAAACTGATATCCCTCACTATGACCTCATGATCGACAATGGCGAGGCGCTCGAAACATGGCGCATACAGGAGGACCTCTTCTTCGACTTCATAAGCGGATGCGCTGTAATTTATGAAAAGATAAACAACCGGGAAAATACAAATCTGAAAATGGAAGCCCCTGTTGACTGCGGTGCGGGAAATGTTGTCATCGCGGACCAGGGCGAATATTCACGCGACCCTGATAACCGTATTATTCTCAACGGCAGCAAAGTTAACGGGACTATAGTTTTTAACAAATCTGCCGGAACCATGGCCATAGTCCGGATTTAGCAGCGGCCCTGAATAGCAACAGACAATCACCAGGTTTTGATGAACAATTCATGCGGAAACAAAATGCATTATTCAACGGTGGAAAACCAGTTTCTGACTGGCATAACAGAAAAAATTTCTTGTCATAAAATATCATAAAATCATCATTGA
>CAYTSF010000023.1:1456-15380 GCA_964440335.1 uncultured Leptospirales bacterium | reverse complement strand
GACTGGCATAACAGAAAAAATTTCTTGTCATAAAATATCATAAAATCATCATTGATAAGTAATAGACCTGTTTCCAAACTGGGGTTTGATACCTTCAGAAGGCCTGAAGTGGGCTTTCTTTAAGTGGCTCCGCCCGTGCGTTCACGATGAACGCCTACCAGCAAAAAACATGATGTTTTAATAAAGCTGGCATTAGACCCGGTAAAGAACAAGAAAGGAAACATGTCTAATATAATTTTTTGCCTGCCGCGTGCAACCGGCTGGTAATTGACAACAGAGTGGCTCCTTGCAGAAAATCTTCACCTGCATGAATAGTCTTATATGCATAAATCTTTAACAGGATTGAAACCATGAAAAGAGCAGTAATTGTAGGCGCAACCGGTTTTGGCGGCCTTGGACTAATCGATATATTGAGCAGGCATCCTGAAATTGAAATAGCCTGCATATCTTCTCTCGACCACGGAAGCAGGATTTCATCACAATTTCCCCATCTCAGGAGTATCTGCGACCTCAATGTAGAGAACCCTGAAGAAATTGATCCATCGGGACTTGACATTGTGTTCCTTGCAACGCCTGACCAGGCAGGGATGAAACTTGCAGGAAAATTCCATGAAATGAATATTCCTGTAATTGATTTCAGCGGCGATTTCAGGTTTTCATCAATGGAGGATTACAGGGTATATGCAGAGAACAAGGGAATGTCAGCGGAACATAGTTCCCCTGAACTTCTCCATGGAGCAGTATATGGCCTTCCCGAAAAATTTTCTTCACAGATCTCTGCTGCTGCAATAATCGGCAATCCCGGATGCTTTGCCATGAGCATGATCCTCGGCCTCATGCCTGTTGTTGAAAAAGGCATTATCTGCAACGGCACAATTGTATGCGATGGCAAAACCGGTGTTTCCGGAGCAGGCATAAATCCGGGCAGGGCTAATTCATATCCCCTTCGATATGAAAATACAAACACGTATAAAGAGGGAAAACACCAGCACCTTGTAGAGGTGGAGAATGTAATAAACAGACTTTCATCCGCAGGGGACTTCAGGATAATGTTCGTGCCCCAGATTGTCCCCATGAACCGCGGAATCCTCACGACAATATACTGTGACCCGTTACAGGAATGCAGCACAAAATCTCTCATTGAACTCTACAGGGAGTATTATGCGGATTCTCCCTTTATCCATGTTACAGAAGGTTCCCCTTCAACAGCTGAGGTACGGGGTACAAACCGCTGCCAGCTCTCTGTAAAATATGATTCCAGGACAGGAAAAATACTCATAATTTCCGCCATAGACAATCTCATGAAAGGGCAATCAGGCAATGCCGTGCAGAATGCAAATATCAGGCTGGGCTTTGACCAAAAAACCGGTCTTGAACTGAATCCTTTTTATCCCTAATTTCTGTTGACAATAATAATAATGGGTATTATCAGAACCTTATGTCCAAAAGAATTAAAAAAGGTATAATCGCATCTCCCGGTATAAAGATCGGCAAGGCTGTTGTATATTACGGCGACGAGATAAAAGTACCAAAATACTTCATCACCGAAGATCAGCTTGAATCTGAAATTGAAAGGTTCAAAGAGGCAATCAATAAGACCAAGCAGGATATAGTCGATATCCAGCAGAAGATTTCTGACGATAAGCTCAGCAGCGATATAACCGATATTTTTTCTACGCATCTCATGGCCCTTGAAGATCCTCTTTTCATAGAGAAGGCGCGTAAAAGGATATCCAGGGAGCTGAAAAACTCCGAATGGGTAATAAACGATATTTCAATCGATCTCATCAATACTCTCAGCAAAATTGATGACGAGTACCTCAGAGAGCGTATTGTTGACATCTCCGACATAAATAAACGCATTATAGGCAACCTGCAGAAAAAGACACGCATAAGCATGTCAGACATAAACGAAGAGGCAATAATAATAGCCCCTGACCTCACACCGTCAGAAACAGCGCTGCTTAACAGGAAATACATTCTCGCGTTTGTGACCGCGCATGGAGGCAAAACCTCACATACAGCAATCATGGCCAGGTCCATGGATATCCCGGCCATTGTGGGTGTCGATGGGATTACTTCAGATGTCAAAACAGACGACATTCTGATAATTGACGCCATACACTGCGAAATTATAATCAATCCATCCCAGGAAGAGATCGAAGAATACACAAAGTACAAAGACGACATCATCCAGATTGAAAACGAGCTTGCCAAGATAACCAGCCTCCCATCCCAGACCCTTGACAACATCGAAATTTTTATTTACGGAAACATAGAACTCCCTGACGAAATGGACATCATCAAGTCCCATGGCGCCCAGGGGATCGGACTTTTCAGGTCCGAGTTTCTTTTCCTCGGCAAGGAACTTCCCGATGAAGAGAAGCAGTTCATTCAGTACAAAAAAGTCACGGAATTTTTCAACCCTAACCCCGTTACAATACGCACCCTGGATTACGGCGGCGACAAACTTTCCGGCTACCAGACCAATTACCGTGAGCTCAATCCCTTTCTCGGCTGCCGGTCAATCCGGTTCAGCCTCAAACATGTAGACATGTTTAAAATACAGCTCAGGGCGCTGTTCAGGGCAAGTGCCTTTGGCAACGTAAAGATCATGTACCCAATGATCTCCACCATAGACGAGATTTTGCAGGTAAAAGAGATCGCCCATGAAGTCATGTCTGATCTTGACAGCAGTGGTATAAGGTACGATAAAAATATTGAACAGGGCATAATGATAGAAGTCCCTTCAGCCGTAATTGCCGCTGATATTTTTGCCGAACACGTTGATTTCTTCTCAATCGGGACCAATGACCTTGTACAGTACCTTCTCGCAGTAGACAGGGTTAACGAAAATATTGCTGACCTGTATAACCCTCTTAACATAGCCGTTCTTCGCTACCTTAAAACCATGGCTTCTGTATCCACTAATACAGGTACGCCGGTCTCAATCTGCGGAGAGATCGCCGGAGACCCCAAGTACACCATGATGCTCATAGGGCTGGGGTACCGAGGGTTGTCGATGAGCACAAAGTACATGTACCAGGTGAAGAGAATTATACGTTCTGTAACAGTTGAGGAATGTGAAAGTTTTTCGCGGAACCTCCTCTCGCTCAAGCGCACCAGCGATATAGAAAATACAGTTGAAGAACTGATGAAACAGAAATTCCCGGACATAATTATCTGATGAAGCTTTACAACGAGCTGGCCGAGTACTACTTCGCAATTGAATCCAACCACCGCGACATCAACAACGACATCCTGTTCATACGCAGTTATGCAAACGGCACAGAGCAGCAGGCGCTTCTCGACCTGGGTTGCGGTACCGGCGAGCACCTGAATATGCTGAAAAAATTCGGATTCAAGTGTACTGGGATCGATAACAGCCCTAAAATGCTCGAAATCGCAAGGGAAAGATTCCCTTCAGGAATAAAGTTCCTTAACACGAACTTTAAACGCTTCGATTTTTACAACGAGTTCGATATAGTGACTTCAATGTTCGGGTCAATGGTGTACCTTTTGCAGGACAGCGATGTTGACAACTTTTTCTGGAACACCTGGCGCGCTATGAAAAATCACGCAACCGGGATATTTGAGGTGTGGAACTCCATACCTGTCAGGATGATTAAGAACAAGCCCATGTCACATATATCGACTACGCATTACGGCGCATACATCATCGAAAGGGAACGCGGTTTCATGATCAAGGATGATCCCAAAAAAACAATAGCCGAGGTTAACTACAGGTACAGGCTCCACAGCCCTGGAAATTCAATTACCTACGAGGACACTCATATCATGAGGGCATTTACGCTCGATGAAATCCTGGGGTTTCTCAGAAACAACGGGCTTAAAATGATCAATGTATTTGCCAATTCGTCAAGAGAACCATTCAATGAGAACTCAAACAAGATGCTTGTAGTTTTTGAGAAGGAGAAGTAGCTACATCGTAGCCTGCTTCTCCTCTGCTGCCTGGCCGTTCAGGTCTATCTTCCATTCATCGAAGGTCTCCTTCCACCTGTTGTAAAGGTCCCTCGTAAGGTTGATGTCCCTGAAGAATTTCTCCGGCTGCTCAAGTGCAAGGAAAAAAACCTCTTCCATTGTTGAAACCGGATGAAAGATCATCTCGTTCCTTACGTATTCAGGTATCTTTTCCAGGTCCTTGGCGTTTTCTTTTGGAAGAATAACGTGTTTAATCTCTGCCCTGTGCGCAGCCAGCACCTTCTCCTTGAGCCCGCCAATGGGAAGAACCTTCCCCCGGAGGGTAATCTCGCCGGTCATGGCCACATCCCTTCGCACTGGAATTTTACTGAATATGGATGACATTACAACTGCCATGGTTATACCTGCTGACGGGCCGTCCTTGGGGATAGCACCCTCGGGCACATGTAGGTGCAGGTCATTTGACTTGATAGTCTCTTCTTCTATATTGAAAAACTGCTGGTTTGCCCTTACATACGTGAAGGCGGCCTGCGCAGATTCCTGCATGACCTCGCCGAGTTTGCCTGTAAGCTTCAGGTCGCCTTTACCTTTTATGAGAGAAGCCTCAATATTCAGTATCTCCCCGCCAACCTCTGTCCATGCAAGGCCATTGGCAAGCCCGACCTCACTCTTCTCTTCCTTGATACCGTACTTGAACCTGATCGGCCCCAGGTATTTCTGCAGCACCTCTTCGGTGATGACTTTATGAAATTCATGATTATTTTCCACAACTTCACGCGCAACCTTTCTGCACACCTTTGCTATTACACGCTCCAGGCTACGCACCCCGGCTTCGCGTGTGTAATGCCTTATGATAAAAAGCATGGATTCCTCGGAAAACTCAATGTTTTCCGGGAGCAGCCCGTTCTCCTCAATCTGCTTGTTAAGCAGAAAGTCTATCGCGATACGAAGTTTCTCCGGTTCAGTGTAACTCGAAAGTTCAATGATCTCCATCCTGTCCTGCAGCGGGAGCGGTATATTGTGCTGCACATTTGCAGTTGTGATGAACATTACGTCAGAAAGGTTATATGTAACCTCCATGTAGTGGTCTATGAAGGAGTTGTTCTGTTCCGGGTCAAGCACCTCGAGCAGTGCGGATGACGGGTCTCCCCTGAAGTCCATTGACATCTTGTCAATCTCGTCAAGGAGTATGACCGGATTCACCGTCCCGGCCTTTTTCATCATCTGTATAATCCTTCCGGGAAGGGCCCCTACATAAGTTCTCCTGTGGCCGCGGATCTCTGCCTCGTCACGTACTCCGCCAAGAGACATACGCACGAACTTCCTGTTAAGCGCACGTGCAACCGAGCGGCCCAGTGAAGTTTTACCGACTCCCGGAGGGCCCACGAAGCAGAGGATAGGGCCTTTGAGTTTCTTTGAAAGTTTATTAACAGCAATATATTCTATGATGCGTTCCTTTACCTCTTCAAGACCATAATGGTCAGTGTTGAGAATGTCAAAGGCCTCATCAATCTTCTTTATGTCCTTTGTTTTCTTGTGCCAGGGAACATCTCTCAGCCATTCAATGTAATTTCTTACAACAGCGGACTCAGCCGACATTGGAGGCATCTTCTCGAGCCTCTTGAGCTCCTGGAGTGCTTTAGTCCTTGCCTCTTCGCTCATCCTGGCCTCTTCAATCGAGTTCCTGAGCTCGGTGATTTCATCCACCTCCCCCTCACCCTGGCCAAGCTCTTTCTTGATCACCTTCATCTGTTCATTGAGATAGTATTCCTTCTGGGTCTTTTCCATCTGCTTGCGGACCTGGCCCTGGATTTTCTTCTCAATATACATTACTTCAATTTCACCGTTAATGAGCTCAATAAGCCTGTTTACCCTGTCCGCCGGATTACCCAGGTCAAGCAGCGACTGTTTAAACTCAATGCGCATCTCTATGTGAGATGCAACCACATCGGAAAGCTGTGAAATATCATCAATGCTCTCTGCCGAAGTGAGTGCCTCGCGGGGTACCTTTTTATTAAGTTTGATATAACGGTCAAAAGCCTCAAGGAGTGATGATTTCAACTGGGGCCTGTCAGCGTCAAGGTCAATCTGCCTCTCGACCCGTTTAACTTTAACTGATACAAGGTCCTCTTCAGGTTTATACTCGCTGACAAAACAACGGGAAACCCCTTCAACAAGCACCTTGATCGTCCCGTCAGGAAGCTTGAGCAGCTGCAGTATTTCAGCCACGGTCCCTACTTCGTAAAGGTCATTCTGTTCCGGAGAGGGATTCTGCGCATCCCTCTGTGTCAGAAGCACAATAAACCTGTCGCTCTTCATCGCCTTGTCAAGGGCATTGACAGACTTCTCCCTTCCTACGAAAAGCGGTATGACCATATATGGAAAAACAACCACATCCCTGAGCGGCAGGAGTGGAAAACTCTTTTCGTAATCTATATTTTTATTTGCCATTTATTCCTCTTTCAGCGCTACGCTGATTTCTCTTTCTGCCTGTAACTTATTTCAGGTTCACCTTTTTTCTGAACCATCTCTTTGGTAATAACAATTTTGCTGATATTTGTTCCGGAGGGGATTTCATACATGAGGTCAAGCATGAGTTCTTCCATCACCGAACGAAGCCCGCGGGCGCCTGTTTTTCTCTCAAGGGCAATTGAAGCGATCTCCCTGATCGAGTCCTCAGTGAATTCAAGTTCAATGTCCTCGAATGAGAATATCTTCTGGTACTGCCTGACAAGTGAATTCCTGGGCTCTGTGAGTATTCTTACCAGCGCGTTGATGTCAAGATCATGCAGATGGGCAATAACCGGCACCCTGCCTATAAATTCAGGTATAAGGCCGAATCTGATAAAATCCTCGGGGGTAAGGTTCTTGGACAGGTCGATTTCAGAGAGTTCCCTGCTTGATTTTATATCTGCCCCGAACCCCAGGGACTTGTTGCCTATCCTCCCCTGTATAATCTTGTCGAGCCCGATGAATGCCCCGCCAAGTATGAAGAGTATGTTTGTTGTATTTATCGAGATAAATTCCTGGTGAGGGTGTTTTCTTCCACCCTGCGGCGGAACATTAGCCAGAGTCCCCTCAATAATTTTAAGAAGTGCCTGCTGCACACCTTCACCCGATACGTCCCTTGTTATTGAAGGATTTTCTGACTTTCTTGAAATCTTGTCTATCTCATCAATATAGATAATACCTATTTCAGCCTTTTTTATATCACCATCTGCATTCTGTATGAGCCTGAGCAGGATGTTCTCTACATCCTCGCCCACATAACCCGCCTCTGTAAGTGAAGTTGCATCCGCTATTGCAAATGGCACCTTGAGCATCCTGGCAAGGGTCTGTGCCAGGAGTGTTTTACCTGAACCGCTTGGCCCTGCAAGAAGTATGTTGCTTTTCTCAAGTTCAACATCGCTCTTCGATATGCTTCTGTTGGAAAATATTCGCTTGTAGTGGTTGTAAACCGCAACCGACAGTATCTTCTTGGCCTCCTCCTGGCCAATAACGTACTGGTCAAGGATCTCGTTTATCTCCCTGGGCTTCGGAAGCGTGCCGAAACTGCTTTCAAGCTTGCTCTCAGCCTCATCTGCAATAATTTCATTGCAGAGCTCTATGCATTCGTCGCATATATATACATCCGGACCTGCAACCAGTTTCTTCACAACCTCCTGGCTTTTACCGCAGAATGAGCATGTAAGCTGCTGGCTCTGGTCTTTTTTCTTCGTGGTCATAAATTCACCTACTTGTCAGTTCTCTCGATAACCTTGTCAATAAGACCATATGTAACGGCCTCCTGGGCAGACATAAAGTAATCACGATCCATGTCTGCTTCAATTTCTTTTACGGCTTTACCGGTATGATGGGAATATATCTCATTAAGCCTTCCCTTCATCTTAATAACCTCTCTGGCATGGATCTCAATGTCAGATGCCTGCCCCTGGAAACCTGCAGAGGGCTGGTGTATCATGATCCTTGAATTGGGTAGCGCTGACCTCTTACCACTTGCGCCAGCAGCAAGAAGCAGTGAACCCATGGAAGCAGCCTGTCCAAGACAAATGGTGGCAACGTCGGGCTTGATGTACTGCATGGTATCATATATGGCCATGCCCGATGTCACTACACCTCCAGGCGAGTTTATATACAGAAATATATCCTTTTCAGGATCATCAGCTTCAAGGAACAGCAGCTGCGCAATCACAAGGCTCGAAATATGATCATCGATGGCTTCACCGAGAAAAATTATTCTATCTTTAAGCAGCCTGGAGTAAATGTCATAGGAACGCTCCCCCCTGCTGGTCTGTTCAACGACAATTGGTACAAGGCTCATTTATCTTCTCCTGTAATTTTGATTAATATCAGTTCATGGATGGAATCAGATTTCATGTCACTTTTTAATTAGTATGATTATCGGTCTATCTGTTAAATTATTTTCAACAAAATAGATAAGCCGGATTACATTACAAGAATAAAATCCGGCATATTACTCTTTTAATGCGTTAAACAACTACATTCTGTTTTTGATAAAATCATCAAGCGATATAGGTGACAGCTTATTTATCCTGGCATTTTTGTATACAAGATCAAGCGCCATTTCAAGCAGAATGTCCTGCTCAACATTTGACCGCGTATTGTTCTCTTCAATCATTTTATAGAAGTCCTCTGCCGGCCTCTGCATTGAAAGGGCCAGGTTGTCCACAACCTCTTTAAATTTCTCGTCAGAAACTATTAACTCCTCTTTTTTTACTATTTCGGAGAGCAGCAGCGTATTCTTCACGGATTTAAGAGCATCCTCCCTGAGCTTCTGCCTGTACTCTTCAGGATCAAAACCAAGGAGTGTTGCAAACTGTTCAAGGCTCTCGGCATGGTAACCTATGCGCTGCTGTGTCTTCTGAAATATTGAGTACATTTCATTGAGCACCATTGTTTCAGGAATATCGAATCTGCTTTGTTCTGCAATTTTCAGAATGAGTTCATTTTTTGTTTCGTTTGATATTTTATCAGTTATAAATTTTTCGAGATAATTCCTTGTTTTGGTCTTCATATCTTCTGCTGATTCATAACCGCTGTTTTTTGCAAATTCGTCATCGAATTCAGGCATGTTTACTTTATTTATTTCCGTAACAATAAGCATGTATGTTATCGATTTGCCGGCAAAATCGCTGATATAATAATCAGCCGGGTAACTGATTGTGATCTCTTTCTCTTCGCCGGCCTTTAAACCCATTATATGCTTATCAAGGGTATATTCATCCCTGCTTTTTCCCACGACAATGGAGTAGTCTTTGTATTCAACAGTATCAATCATGTCTCTGTCGATATCATCAATCCGTTTAAGCTTGAACCTGGCCAGGTTCCCCTTTTCAACAGCTGCATCAGGATTCTCAATTTTTTCAATCTGTGCGAACTTTTCACGGCTGGAATCGATTTCGTTAATCACATCCTGGTCGGTAACGCTGCATACCTTTTCATCTGCTGAAATACCCTTATATTCTGCAGCCTCAACCGTAGGCATCACTTCAAGCTTTGCGGTAAACCTGAAGGGCTCATCACGTTTTATTACAGCATATTCAATTCTGGGTTCAGCAATCGGGGCGAGTTCCTTCTGCTGTACAGCTTCAAATGCCTCGCTTCGCGCAAGGTTCTGGGCCACTTCCGCACCCGCATTTTCGCTGTATTTTTTTTCAATAATCTGGTATGGAGCCTTCCCGGGCCTGAATCCGTCAACCTTGGCAGTCCTCTGAATCTTTTTTAAAACCGCCTGGTATTCAAGTTCAACCCTGTCAACAGGAACTTCGATCTCAAGTTCAACTATCGCATTTTCAAGTTTTTTCTCGCTTAAAATATTCAATGTCATTACCCCTTTGCTTTACTGATTAAATATGTTTTTCAGCAGATACCGGTGCTCCATTTATGGATTAAGATAGGCCATTGCATATAAAATGACATAAAATCGTTAATACCGGCACACCAGGCTGTATAGTGATGTTTTAAATCCGGAGAAAAACACCGGCATTCAAAGCATTAATTTTAAACTATAAATTATTTATGAGGATATGCGTCAAACATTTTTTGAAATATAAAGATGCGGGGTTTAATTAACAGATTCCCTGAATTCACCGGGATTCATGCCTGTATGCTTTTTAAAAACGCGGTTAAAGGTCCTGATACTGTCAAAGCCTATATCCATCGATATCCTGGTAACAGGGCTGTCGCTTTCAGCGAGGCGCCTCTTCGCCTCTGCAACACGGAATTCGTTTATGTAGTCCGCAAGGGTCCTGCCCGTGTACTGGTTAAAATACCTGCTGAAGGTGTCCGGATTCAGGTCAACGGCTGCTGCAAGGCTTTCGCGGGTAAGGTCTTCAGAATAATGATCCCTGATGAATGAACAAACGAGTTCCATCCTCTGGTCTTCATGGGGTATGGCGGAATCTTTCATTTCATCATGTGAATATGATTCATTCCGGCTTACAGAGCCGGCCATCCTTCCGAGTTTTTCAAGGAGCTTTTCGTAGTTCCTGCGAAGGGCGTTCCTGATCTTTTTCTGTTCCATCTGGTTTTTTATGCGCAGCAGGAGTTCATCCGCATTAAATGGTTTTGTAACATAGTCCAGGGCACCATGTTCAAAAGAGATGATTTTCATAAAGTGATCTGCCCTTGCTGTCAGAAAAACTACCGGAATAGTATTATACTCCTCCCTGGCCCTCATCCACTTCAGCAGTTCATGGCCATCCATACCCGGCATCATAATGTCAGAAACGACCAGGTCAATTTCATTAACATCCTGCAGAATTTTTATCGCCTCCGCACCATCCGACGCGGCATAAACCGAGTAATAACCCGACAGCATCTCCACCAGGAGCTTCCTCAGATCGTCGTTGTCCTCCACAATAAGCAGCAACGGAAGGTCATCATTGCTGCCGGGATTCATCTCTGCATTGTGTGGCTGTACAACAACACCGGTATCCCCGGTTATGCCGGAAAAATTCTGTCTTATTGCCGCCGATCTCCCTGTAAAAATAATATCGTTCCGGCCCTCCAGGTGTTTCATGCCCTGGGGTATTTCCAGGGTAAAAACAGTGCCGTGATTACCGGAGTATTGTTTTTCATGCCTGCTTTCAACGGCAACGGTTCCGCCATGGAGGTTTATGATGTCCTTTACTATGGACAGCCCCAGCCCGGTGCCGTCGCATCTTCCGCCTGCACCGGTTCCAACGGTGGCAAAGCGTTCAAAGACCTGGTCAATCCTGTCTTCAGGTATACCGCACCCGGTATCGGAGAATATAATCCGCGCGCTGTTATTTGATGAGCAGACCTCCACATCGATGGCCCCGCCGGATGTTGTAAACTTGAAGGAATTGGAAAAGAGATTATTTATAACACGCACGATTCGGTTCTCATCAATATAAACATTTACAGGCACGGAAGGCATGCGGCAGTTCAGGCTTATTCCGTGCATGCCGGCAGCCTGCTCCATGTCCGCGCAGCAGTTTCTTATCGTCTCCACCAGGTCACATTCCATAAGTTCAAGTGTCATTCTGCCTGCCGTTATGCGCGAAATGTCAAGCAGGTCGTTTATGAGGTACAGGAGGTTGCGACCGTTGCGGTGTATCATTTCAAGTGAATCGCGTGTAACAGGTTTTCTACCGGAAAGCGCGTTCTCAACGGGCGCGAGTATGAGAGTAAGGGGCGTACTCAGTTCATGTGAAACATTCGCGAAAAAATCGGTCTTGGTGCGGTCCAGCTCCACAAGCCTGGCATTCGCGTCAGCCAGTTCGGCAGTCCGCTCATCAATCATTGTTTCAAGGTTCCTGTTATACTCATCTATTCTGTTATAGGAAACCTGCAGCTGATACGAAAGCTCCTCTACCCTGTTCATTGACAAGGAGAATATCCTTGCCAGAATGCAGGACTGTGAAAAAATAAAGATAATCAGCCCCTCGGGGAAAAAATATCCTGTATGTATTACTGCGTTGGAATCAAGTATATCGTTAATAACAACAAAGGTAAGTATAAGGCAGCCGGCAAGGATATAGATGGCCCCCTCCCGCTTTGCCTTTACCGCCGCAATAAGGGCGTAGAGTATGTATATAAATCCCGCAACAATGATCACGTGATATGCGGGAAGCAGTTTTGCAGACATTTTAACAGGCAGCAATATGGTAATCAGTAAAAATACAACACTCGTTATTATAAAAAACTTCACTGCCTTCCGTGAGAATTCCCCGCTGTATAATGCATGAAGAAAAAGTATAAAAAACGCGAACCCCGCGTATACCGTAACAAACTCTGTTTTAATCTCAAAAGACCAGTTCATCTCCGGAACAAGATACACAAGGATAAACTCGCCTGTTATCAGTATCCTCAGGGCGATGACAGAACATACGAGTCCGAAATAGAATGTAAATACAGTCTTCTTCCTGAAAAAATAGAGGGCGAAATGATACATGGCCATAATCAGGATGCTTCCAAAAAGCATAAGATTAAAAGCTATGGAGACAATCCTCTTTTTTATAATCTGCTGCTCAGTTCCAAGAAGGATTTTGTCCCATATCCCCCCTTTGTCAGACATGAAATTGGATACCTGGACAGTGATGAATACATCCTCCCCTGATGTTTTAAAGAAAGCTACGGCAGGCATCTGCTGCGGGACCATCCAGCTGCCGGTTGCCACTCTGCCGTTTGAAGCGGTTTCATGATCATTTATCCAGAGCCTGTATGCAGTGGCCATGGCAGGAAGTTTGAGGCCATACTCCCCCGGAGCAAGATTCTTTACAGCAAGCCTGTATGTTGCGTAACCCTCACCGGTTGCCGTCTCTTTGCCGGTATTGTAACCATTCCATACACCGGGGACATTTATATAACCAGTAAATTCAGGTTTACCTGTTGCAAAATCAGCCGGGACTAAAAGCTGCTTCCAGTAGAATTCCCATTGATAATCCAGGGGGATGTACCCATGGGCGTTGAAATCATAACCGCTGAGATTTATGCTCCCCATGCCGTATGATACACCGCCGTTTTGCTTCCCTGAACAGGAGCATATAACAGCGGATATTATAAATATCATGATAAAAAAGATTTTAGCCTTTCCTGGCATTTATCCGCCCTGCTTAAAAAATTATAGGTAGCAATGAGTTCAATGAAAATATTTCTATAATAAAATGACAAGGTCAAGGAGTTTTTTAGGAAGAGAACATCAATAAAGCATGAAAAATCAGCCAGTGGTTGAATCTCAGGTCAGGTTTAAAAAAGGGGACACGAATCGGGATTAATGCCTATATTACTCAAAATGAAAGTATGAATCAAGTCCGGAGACTTCAAGTGACCTGTAAATACTTTCGTTGTAATTAACGAGCCTGATTATCCTTCTTTCAATAAAAAGGCCCGATTTAATTCTGATAAGACATGAAAGAAAAAGTGAATTTATGCTTGTGAGATTGCGCATATCAATAATCAGGTCGCGCTGGTCTACCCGGATAAACCTCTCGATATTTTCTTCAAAAAACCTCAGGTTTGACATTATCTCATCGGAATTCAGCACATAAGTCCTTGATTCGTTACTATCGATTATTTCAAACATACAATCCTCAGATTCAAGAGATAAAGATCTGTTCGCCGCGTGACTGCATAACAATATTCTGTTACCTGTCTTTAGTTGTATTATACCATGCATAAAAAATAAATCAAGACATCCGCTGACCGGTCAGCATTTGACCATAAAAAAAATTTATTTTTGTTCTTTATTCTATAAAAAACGTGACAAATGCCCATGAGTTTTTTTTAAGTTAATTCAGCCGGTGAAAAATCATTGACTCACTGGATGTTTATACCATTTATAAAATTGATATCCACATAATCATATATTCACCGCCCGCCTCTGGCGGGCGGTGAACAATAGCAACTGTGGAATACCCGTTTTTATAATTGTAAATAAACTTCATAACGTGTAAAAATTACAGGAGAACCTGATGGAAGAGAATATTGTTTGGCT
>CAYTSF010000023.1:0-1356 GCA_964440335.1 uncultured Leptospirales bacterium | reverse complement strand
TTCATAACGTGTAAAAATTACAGGAGAACCTGATGGAAGAGAATATTGTTTGGCTCGATTTCGAGCTTGTAAGAAATTTCATGAAAGATGTTTTTATCGGCCTGGGAGTACCGGGTGAAGATGCGGCGATCTGCGCGGATGTGCTGATCGAATCAGACAAGCGGGGCATTGATTCACATGGACTTAACAGGATGAAGCCCATATATTACGACAGGATTAAAGAAGGGATACAACTACCGGTAACAGATTTCGAAATAGTAAAAGAGGGCCCTGCGACAGCAGTTATTGACGGGCATCACGGCATGGGCCATGTCATTGCAAAAAAATCCATGGATATGGCAATAGATAAGGCTGCGAAGTTCGGACTGGGTATGGTTGCGGTACGCAATTCCACTCACTACGGCATTGCGGGCTACTACGGGCTCATGGCAGCACAGAGAGGCATGATAGGCATTACCGGGACAAATGCCAGGCCATCAATAGCACCTACCTTTGGCATAGAAAACATGCTGGGGACCAATCCCCTTGTATTCGGCATACCGACAGACGAGGAGTTCCCTTTTGTGCTGGACTGCGCGACCTCAGTCAGTCAGCGGGGCAAGATAGAAGTCTATGCCCGCACAGGCAAGCCCATGCCTCAGGGATGGGTAATTGACCAGCAGGGGGATTCCACCACTGACCCCATTGCCGCGCTGAAGGACCTGATATCAGGCACTGCTGCCCTTACACCGCTTGGCGGAATCGGCGAGGATGGCGCGGGCTACAAGGGTTACGGATATGCCACGGTTGTTGAAATTCTGTCAGCCGCTCTCCAGGGTGGAAGTTACCTGAAAATGCTCACTGGTTTCCGTGATGGTAAAAAAGTCCCCTACGGACTGGGGCATTTTTTCATGGCAATCGATATCTCCCATTTTATCGAAGTAGATGAATTCAAGAAAATTACCGGCGATATACTCAGACAGCTGCGCAATTCAAAAAAAATGCCGGGCGCGGAGAGGATTTATACAGCAGGTGAAAAGGAACACCTTGTATGGCTCGAAAGAAAAAACAAGGGTGTACCCGCGGGCGAGGAGCTCCAGGCCGAAATGATTGCCATGCGTAACGAAATGGGGCTGACCCGGTACAGGTTCCCCTTCGAGTAATAGATTAAACCGGTTTACAGAGAACAGGAGCAGGGTTGGATAAAACTGATATTATCATTATAGGCGCGGGCGTTGTTGGACTCGCAGTGGCCAGGGAACTGTCTGCCAGGTACCGGAACATCGTTGTGCTCGAAACCGAGGATACATTCGGCAGGCATACGAGCAGCAGGAACAGCGAGACAGTTCATTCGGGCATATACTACCCGCAAAACAC
>CAYTSF010000022.1:20401-29253 GCA_964440335.1 uncultured Leptospirales bacterium | reverse complement strand
TCCCTCCCTCTCCCCCCTGAACCTTGAAGCGAAAATGTATACCAGTAACCCTGTGATGCTGACCCAGAGAATTGTCACCGCATGAACAACCAGCAGGCTCATTGAACCCGACAGCCTGTAAACAAGCGCAAAGAAATAATAGGTAAGCGGCGGTTTGTTATCGACCACGTCCACATAGGGCAGCCCGCCATCGAGGATCACCCTCGCGAACTCGCTGAAAACAGATTCGTCGATATCTACAATATGCTGGTAAAGTGCCGGTATGCGAAGTATAAATACACCCGCCAGTATGAACAGGAATAACCTGATAAATCGTTTCATTTTTTCCTCACCCATATTCTTGCTTTACCGCATGTGCCTGCGAAGGTATAATGTCTGTTCAGGTATTTAATAATGGCCGGAAAATCGTCCAGCGACGCAAAGCTGCCGAAGCGGAACATGGGCACTGAGTTCCAGTCGAAGTAATAAGGGGGATCGGTCTTTTTGCGGTAAACGAGCACTTTCCGTATCATGATTGTCGCCCCCAGGTCAATGAAACAGTCAGGCATGAGCTTTTTCATGTGAGTGATGAAATTTTTCTGGTACGTGTCGTACACCTCAACATTCCCCTTCTCGCGCTGGACTATGGCGTACAGCGCTGATTCGTTGTACCAGTAGGAATAACCTGCCGAATAACGGCCTGTATAATATGTCATTTCCGTGCCCATGGGCCACGACATTATTCTGTCCTCAGGCGACGTGTTGTTCTTAATATACTCAATCGCGGGAATTATACTGGGATGCGGCAGCAGGTATTCGCCGTGCGACGCAAGCATTATTATCCTGAAGTAAGATGCGAAGTGCCCCTCTTTCTGTTTCAGTTCCGGGAAATAATTCCGCGTCAGTGCGTCTTTAACATTCCATGAAAAAAAGAAAATTACCGGAACAAAGAAGAACATTGTGATTCTGGACATATCAATGCCCGCAATGAACCTCCGGCGGAGCTCTGCTGCGGCGAGTATTGATAGCACGGGCAATACGGGGATGAAGTAATGCACCGATAGCCTTGCGCCGCCAAGAAATATACTGAAGAAAAGAACAATGGCTATAACAACAAGGTATGCGTCACCCTCTTTTTTTTCATGCGCCCGGAAATAGTTTATGACGGCGATCGTTCCGGGGATCCAGACAATGCTGTGGTATAGAAGAAAATGTATGCTTCGCAGGATGAGTTTCCCGGCAACCATGAACGGGTTCAATCCCCTGTTAGCGACATACTTGACGAAGGGCTGTACATGGGGCTGCGTCCATTTATTGAAAATTACATGAAAATATTTCCAGTCAGCAACCAGTATGATGACACCAAGCCCCAGTACCGCGGCGAGTGTGAAAAAATACCTGCGCGGTTCAGGACGCGCCCCCTCCCTGAAAAAAGGCCTGGCAAGCAGGATATAACCGCCTATGGCAAGGAATGCGAATCCCCCCTGAAATTTGACAAGCGCGCCAAGTAAAAGTGATACCGCTAAAGCCGGGATGGCGTATAATTTTTTTCCGGAGATGTATAACCATGCGAAATAAAACGATGACATAAAAAAAAGGTTATAGATGACTTCCCCGTTTGTAGCAGTAAACTCGGTGTTATACGATGAAATAATGAAACCGTAAAGCATGGCTGCGGCAATGCCGGTGCCCGTGTTGTATATCTTCCTGCCCAGGAGCAATATGAATATCATAGTGAGCAGTATGAACACTATACCGGTAAGGTGAAATGATTCAACCGAGTCACCGAACAGAAGGACACTCAATTTTACCAGCTGATGGTTGAGCCATCCCTTGTTGGGATTAAAATCCAGTCCCGCCAGATCTCTCTTGACGAGAAGATACGAGGTTACCACATCTATGTGTATGAAGTCAATAAAGAGTGTGTGCGCCCTGAGAACTATTGAACCTGTAAAAACAAACAGGATAGCTTTCCTGTAATCCCCGGAGAAGATGAACAGCCAGAAGCTGTTCACCATCCTCTTTATGCTACTCATATTTGAGGGCCTCTATGGGTTTCAGGTCAGACGCTTTTTTTGCCGGGTAGTACCCGAAGAAAATGCCCACGGCTGTTGCAAAACATGCCGATATCAGCACTGACGATATTGTAAAAATAAAGGGCCATTTGACAAAATAAACAATTACAGCGTATATGATAAGTCCAAGCGCAATCCCGATAAAGCCCCCGAAAGCGCTGAGCGCCACTGACTCAATTAAAAATTGCAGCATGATATCTTTCTTTTTTGCGCCGATTGCCATGCGTATACCGATCTCACGGGTACGCTCGGTTACAGAGACAAGCATGATGTTCATGATGCCCACTCCACCAACAAAAAGAGAGATCGATGCGATGCCGGCAAGCAGAATGGCCAGGGCATTGGATATTTCATTTGCCATCTTGAGTTTTTCTTCACTGGTGTACACCTTGAAACGGTCTTCCTGGCCTTCCGGTATTGAAAATTTTCTCCGCAGATACCTTAAAACCTGTTTCTCGACATCGCGGACAGCATCCTCACTTGAAGCCCTGATATAAACTTCGTCAAAGTTTCTGCTGTTTGAGAAACGTATGTTGAACGTCGTGTAAGGAATTACTACAACACTGTCGAAATCTTTGCCGCCAAAAGACTCACCTGAATACTCCAGCACCCCTACAATTGTAAGAGGTACCCCTTCGACCAGTATCTGGTCACCTATGGGGCTCCTGCCCTGAAAGAGTTCCTTCTGCACAGTATATCCGATTACAGCAACCTTCGCTGTGCTTACTATGTCGTTATTTATCAGGAGCCTGCCGCTCATGGGCTTTTTACCTTTTATGGTAAAATAGTCGCTGTTTACACCCTCAACATCAAGGCGCATGTTCTTGTTGCCGTTTTTGACGAGGACTGTCCGCTTTTTAAGATAAGGGGAGATGAGTTCAATCTGCATGAAATTTTTTTTAAGCTCAACAATATCCGTTTCATTCATCCACTTATTAGTTTTTGACGCATTGGTATCAACGCTCAGAGCATTGGCCCCATATGTAAAGACCTTCTGGCGCACCTCAACCCTTGTGCTGTTTCCCATGCCCACCATGACAATAACCGACGAAATACCGATAATAATTCCAATACTGGTCAGGGCGGAGCGCAGCTTATTTTTACCAAGAGCCCTCATAGCTGTGAGTATCAGATTTTTATAGTTCATATCTCCATACATCCATAAATCTATTTATTACCGACCGGCGTTAAAACTTAATAAAATTCCCGGAAGATCACTCACCGGACAAGTCTCTTACCATAGGATATACCGGCTGAAAAAATAAGTCAATCATATATTATTACAGAACCGGGGCATAAACTTCTGCCGGATCAGGAAGCTGCATGTTTATAAAACCGGCTCAATGACGGATGGACCGGAAATCGCTGTCTCCAATTGCCGGCCATAAACTTTGCTGCCGTTCACCCTCCATGCAGCAGGCGGACCATCCGGCAATGTCACTGTAACCTTGTAGCCTGAAAAATAATATGCCGTGAAAGACTTATTCACAGCAAAACCATCTATGAGCAGAGTTCGGCCCTGGGGTATCCTGTATTCTACTGCACATACATTGCCTAATCCGAAGTATTTATCGAGAAGCTGCATTGCATATAACGGCCTGTTAGTCATAAAATCCCGCAGGATTCCTGCTGATTTTGTCAGCCCCATTCCGTACTGTTCAGCAAGCCCCGAATAATAATCAACCACCGAGAAAAGAAAGTCCCGTTCCAGCCTGTAATTCACCGCCTCTGTAAACCTTCTGGCGAAGAAATCCCTGTAGTCCCGGTCATAAAACATGAGGTGCCTGAAAATAAAATAGCGCGGATCTGTCTCTTTTTTTGTATCGCTGTATACCAGGCTTACCGGCCGCTCCTTCTGCCAGAGGAACTTTTTATCCTTCTCGTAAATATTGATGAAGCAGTGGTCAACATCCCAGGTCAGCCAGAACCATTTTGCACCGGGTTCGCGCCTGTTAAGCAGGGCAATTCCCTGGTACGGGTCGGTGTTGCCCATAAATATATTAAATACCCAGAATGATGTAAAATTCTCCATATCGATGCGCCCGGATACGCTGTTGAAATTTATCTCATCTGGCGAAAACCTTGCCCATTCATAGAGTTCGTTATATTCAGGCGGGATCTTTTTTCTTCCCTTGACCTTGTAGTAGACAAAATCTTTATGCCCCATATGTACAGCCAGGTACTCCCTGCTCAGATGTTCAATGAGCTCTGCGTTGCCTGAGCCGTGCGGTTTGCCGTTAACATAAAATTTAACAGGCATGGAATAAGGCGCAATGCATCCCAGGCGCCGGGATATATCATAGGCAATCGAATTTGAGAAGCCATGAACATTATCCGCTTTCTTTATTACAAGGTGCTCCATTGGATCGCAGATGCCGTCAAAGAATATGCCGCTGCCGAAATGATCTGATCCATATGCCGACCTGAAATAGAACCTGAAGTTTTTTACCGGGTGTTTCCTGCTTGAGCCGCCGTGTATCCTCACGCCGGCCCCGGAGCCGAATAAAAGTCTGCCGTTATTAAAATACGATATAAAGCATGGCCTCTCCCAGTTCCTGCCGCGCTCCCATGGGTTTGCATAAATTCCGGTACGCTCATTATTCAGGTCGTTTTCGTCCATGTACATCGACAGTACGGGCAGGCCGGGCGCGATCAGGTCACTGCTCATAATCCTTGTGCTGGGGAGGTTCTCTGCGGGAATATCAGATGCGGTGTTCCATTCGTTTTTAACATTCATTTTTGTCAGGTCAAGTGTTACCCTGCGCCATCCCCGCCTCTCCCTCTCAAGGTCGTCAAGAGGTGCAATGTAATGCAGGCCCATCTCCTTGAGTATCTGGCCGCGTTTTCCGAAATTAAGCAATGGCGAAGGGAGGTCCCTATTCCTGAGGATGTTTTTGGCCCTGGAGAATGTATCGAGATTCTCAAGCATCGCGCCAAGAAAAGTAAGTACTGACAGGACAATAATAATTAACAGGGACCTTCTCATACGCCCGGTCAGATGTCCCCGATCCTGTTGAAGAAAAAGTTTGCGTTTATCCTGCCGGATATTTCGCCCAGTTCATTTTTTATTTTTATTATCATCTCATCCTCGAGCCTTGTAAAGCTGTATGAGACTACCGTTTCATCCCTGTTCTCAATGAGGCTCTCGACTTTTCCCGCCGGGAGCATGTTTCTGAGGAATGTCAGCACGTCCTGCGCTTTTTCCCTGAAATTCTCAGAGGGTATAGTGATAATAATAACTCCGTCATTAAGTCTTCCCTTAAAAAAACGCGGCCCCTTCTGCAGCACAACAAGCCCTATATATGTAATCATAAGGATAAGGCACAGAAAAAGTATGTTGAATGTTGCGCAGCATATGGATGTGGAGATCACAATCATTATGAAACCAATCTCTTCAGGTTCCTTGATAGGTGTCCTGAACCTTACAATTGACAGCGCGCCGAGCAGACCCAGGGAGAGGGGCAGTGAAAACTGTATGCATATGAATATCGCCGTAACCGATATTCCAAGCAGAGGGAAAGCCCTGTGTATCTGGCTGCCCGTTGCCCTGTTCCTGTAGAAACGCAGGTACATGTATGATACAATCATCGCAGCAATGAGAGAAAGCATGAGCAGCAGAAGAAACGGGAAGACACCGATGTCCTCCATCTTCTGGCTTCCGAATCCCTTGACCAAAATCGATGTAATCTTTTCAATGGAGAGTCCCATAAATCACCTTCTATTTATTTTTGTTGCCCCGGCAGGCGCCAGGCGCTCCAGGCAAAACATGAAACAGCTCCTGGCAGCCGGATTCACCTTCATCTTCCTAGTAATGACGCCTGGTCAGTTTATGATAACATGCGCTGTATTTTGAAAATGACGATTTTAAAAGTCCCATGTCTGTAAGCGGATATAGAGATACGGGGAGTTCGCTCTCGGCCCCCTTTATTTCAAAAACAGCAGTCTGTAGCGTTGCCGACCTGATATGCGGGATCATCATCCTGCTTGACCTGGGCGATGATATATCATAATCAAAACATATGCGCGAACCTGTATATGGATCTATATACCTGAGCCTTTTGTATGATATCTGAAATGCCGGGAACAGGTTATCATTTATGATAACCCCCTTTGTCCTGAACATGTTGATTATGTGTATCAGTTCATTGTTTTCAAGAGGCATGGCAGCAAGTTCACTGCCCGTAAAGGATGTATCAACCCTGATCTTATCTCTGCGGCCTCCGATCTTATATTTCACTTCAAGAAAGGTCACATTATCATGCTTACTGTATTCAATATCTGAATACCATCTGAGGCGTACTTTTGTTTTAAGGTAATAGCTGTTCAGCTTCTCGTTGAGGTACTTCCAGTTCATGGTGTCATAGTATATGCTTGATACAGTACCCCTGGGGTACTCAGGGTCAGGGCTGCAGTATCTGTCAAGCCATCCTGCAATATCATTTGCCCTGGTGTTATGAATAACATATTTTATTTCATGTACAACAGCGTTGCCGATCATCTGATGATTAATTAACCTTAAATAATAATAAAAAGCTTTATACCATTCATAAAGTGGATATACACATAATTATATGTTCTCCCCCGTCTATGGCGGAGAATAAGCAACTGTGGAATACCAATTTATTATGGGTATAAATCAGCGGTATTTGATAAGAATTAATTATAGCGGGACTTAGCAAGTATTTTTTTCATAACATGATAAAACTTTCATTATTAAGTTGACACGAAAAAGGCTCCGGATAGAAATCTGAGATCACAAACAGTGAACCTCCGGAGTGGAATTAATGCTTACAGAACTGATTAAATCAGGCATAGACCTGTACATGGCCAACATAAACTATCTGACGGTGGGTATCTTTATGTGCATTGAGAGCACATTTATCCCCTTCCCTTCAGAAGTGATTGTTCCACCGGCAGCTTATAAGGCCGCCGCAGGAGAAATGAATATATTCATCATTGTAGCATCTGCCACAACAGGTGCTCTCTGCGGTTCCCTGATTAATTACACCCTGGCATTTTTTCTGGGCAGAAAGATTATATTCTCCCTTGCTGACACAAAAATTGCGCACCTTATGCTCGTTGACAGGCACAAGGTTGAGCATGCTGCAGATTATTTCCTCAAATATGGCAAGAGTTCAACTTTCATAGGAAGGTTAATTCCCGGCATCAGGCACCTCATATCAATACCTGCCGGCCTGGCAAAAATGCCACTCCGGGATTTCATGTTATATACTTTCATTGGCGCCGGGTTGTGGAATATAATACTTGCACTCATGGGGTACTTCCTCTACACACAGAAAGAACTTCTGCACAAGTACGAAAACCTGCTGACATATATATTCATTGCCCTGGGAGCAGCATTCCTCGTCTATATACTGTTAAAGACATTTGTGCTCAACAACCGGGAGGGCAGCCAGAATGATGAGGTTTAAAATAATCCCGGCAGCATAACAGAGGCCGGGATTATTTAACGCGCACATCAGAATCCCAGATCCTTGGTAATACTAAAAAAGAAAAGCCCATACCCTGCACCTGCAACATAAGTTTCATCAGGAAGAATTGACAATTCGAAACTCGTTGCATTTACATCTGTCCTGTAACCGGCAACGGCACTCAAACCAATATCCTCAAATGCGACACCGAGGCCTATGTTAAAACCAAGTCCAAGAGTGGCTTCATTATTTGTTTCAATTTCAGCATCGCCGGATTTTAAACTGTCGAAGGGGGCCTGCGAAAAAGTAAATCCGGTCTGCAGCACAATGGAAAAAAACGCTACTGGATATGTACTGAAATCCTGGAAACCTGCAATCCAGCCGCTTCCAGCCAGTTCGATATTGCTGCCGGAATCTGACACCCGGACTCCATCAACCTCCCTGTAATCCACATTCCTTATCGCCTCCCAGCTCCTGAACCCGCCAAAAAAATATGTATAGCCCATGTCATCAGATTCCTTAAAAACCTTGAGCCCTAAAAGTATGTCAAGAGTTGAGTAGTGGCCGTCACCGTATGACTTGTATGAATGCTCGACTCCGGAAACAGTCTCATTCCATTCCATTGTATCAAAGGCTGAATAGCTGTACCCGAACTTCACCGCTGCAATACTAATGTTGAACATGGCAGATACATCATACCCGCCCCCCGGCCCGGTTCCAAGATCGGAGCTCGAATCGCTGCCTCCAATAAATCCGAACATGGTCTCTTTGTAACCGGCTCCAGCCTGGAGAACAATGCCAAAGAGGTTATCGCCTCCTCCGCCCCCATCCTGCGCAGGAAGGGCCCGTGGGACAACCCACATTACCAGAAGGGCCGCTGTTATCACGATGCATTTTTTTATCAAATGATACATATCCTCCTCCTTCTGATTACATATTTGCGAATCGATAATCATTAACTGCAAATTAATCATAACAGCAGATGCAATCAATTTATATAGCATCCCGGGGCTTACTAATTTTATTATTGCATTACAGCGTGCCATGATTAAAATTATTTCATGCCAGGAGAGTCATCTCCGGAAAAAATTACAGCAGGAATAACATGTTTAAAAAACACTCACTCTGTTTCATGATAGTCATTCTGGTCATGAGCTTTTGCATGCCATCCTTCCCGTCACTGAAGAATTTTAAAGACGATGTTGAACGCGAAGAAAAGGAGAGCGACAGTGACAGTAACAGCGGAGGGTCATCTTCAGGTGACAGCTGCAGTTCTGATGGAGATGGTGAGGACTGCACAGGGTGCCTGGAACTTGCTCTGGGCATCATGGTTTTATGGTATACCGCAAACGATGCAGTATCATAT
>CAYTSF010000022.1:0-20301 GCA_964440335.1 uncultured Leptospirales bacterium | reverse complement strand
ACTTGCTCTGGGCATCATGGTTTTATGGTATACCGCAAACGATGCAGTATCATATATTGATTATCCGTACGCAGTTAATCAATATGGCCGGAATTACGTACTGCAGGATGAAATTTTTATCGAAGATAACAGTGGCAGCGCTTCAGAAAAGAAAGACAATTTATCATCGGATTCAAATAATAATACTGCTCATACTGAAACCGATGGAGGGAAACCCTGGTATTTTACGATTGAAGGTGGAATGCAGTGGTGCGGCGACGAAGGAAATGCATTTTATGCAGCAATAAGCGGTAAAATATACAAATTTTTCGGCCCCGAGATTGAAGCAAAAAGAACAGATGACGGTAAAGATACCCTGGACTACTACGCCCTGGGGATAAACATGCCGCTGTTCCAGTTTCCCGGATGCATACCCGATTTCTATGTCCAGGCCGCATTCATGCGCGGTATACTGGAACGCAACGGTTATGCCCTTGGGATCAACGTGAGCATATTCCCTGCCAGGCCATTTGTTCTGAACCTGCGCTTCGGGATGCAGGATTATGGTAAAGTGACCTTCCTGGATTATGGCGCACAAATAGGTATAATATATAACAGGTTCCAGGTCTTTGGCGGATACAGGAGGATCGAGGCCGAATATGCCGAAATCGGCGGATTCGAAGCCGGAATAAAATGTTATCTCTGAACACAATAAGTAATAGAATAGTAAATCATGAAATAAAAGAATTGAAATCCGTAATACTGTATTGTTTACTGATAGTGTCAGCATGCCATCCAGAAATATAGCGGAGGATTTTAACATAAATGGCAATTTCAAAAGCGCAAAAAGCAGCATATAATGACGACATAAAAGTTCTCCATAACGATTCAAACGAGCTTGAAAAAAAAATCAGGGAACTTGTTTCCAAAAAAAAATCAAAACCCAACATTGAGCCCTATTATAACCTGGAGATTGTTACATATCTGGCAAAAACAATAGATCTGTATATTCAGATGAGCGACCTGTCAGTGACAATGCTCGGTATAAAGAACAGCAAGAGCATTGATGCAGCAAAATCAAATTTTTCCAAGATCCTCCAGTACATGAAAGAGACAGTGGGAGATGAGGTCGACAGGGAATCGCTCAAAGAGAATGAAGATTACCTGGCAAGAATCGACAAGCTCAATCCAAGGGAGATACTTGACCTGGCATACCGGATCAATGACACTTTTGCAAAACTCAAAGAGCGCATGGGGGAAGACTCCAAATGGAAATGGCTTTTTGTTGAACTGCAATCAAAAGTCGCCATGATAATACGAAACCTTATAAACTTCTCAAATATTCTGAAATACCGCGACCCGCGCGAAGAATTTTTCAGGGACAGGCGGGAGCACCTCGGTTTTGCCAAGGAATCCCTTGAAGAGGCGGCCAAACAGTACCGGACAAAGTACGAACTCTCCTCAAAATCCAGGGAGGACCTGAAAAAATCAATTGAGATACTTGAAGCCCTGAGAAAAGTGCATATTGTGATGGGTGAAAGTAACGATGCAGATAAGCTTAAAACCACCATTGATGCAGCTAAACAGACACTTGAGGCTGGCGACAAGAAAAAAGAGACAGACGAAATCTCAAAGAAAAAAGGGCGGATGTAAATTTGCTAAAAAAATTTAATTTTTCCTTGACTCAGGGGAGCTTTTAATTATATTGTTATTAGCACTCACATATAACGAGTGCTAATAACAAAGGTCGGATATTTCTGATGAAAAACGATATGACAACAGATCGCCCCCTTGATGAAAGAGAATCGGCAATACTGAACGCAATTGTATATGAGTATATACTAACTGGAAAAGCTGTCGGCTCAAGGTCCTTTGTTCAGAAATACTCATTCTCCCTCTCGCCTGCTACCATGAGAAATATAATGTTTGACCTTGAACAGATGGACTACCTGATGCAGCCCCATACATCATCAGGCCGGATTCCCACAGATAAGGGATACAGGTACTACGTTGATTCACTTCTTGATAATTACAACATGAACTACACCCAGGAGATGCGTATAGATGAAAAATTGATCCAGCGCGAAATGCAGCTTGATAAAATTTTTGAATCTGTTACAAAAATGCTCTCCACTGTTTCAAATTATGCCGGTGTGATGCTCTCGCCAAAACCCGATTTTACTGTGATTAAACTCATTGAGCTTATACAGATTGAGAGCAGCGAAGTGCTTCTTCTGGCGGTGACCCGTACAGGCCTTATTCTGACAAGAAGAGTAAATCTATCAGTGAGGGTAACTCCCGATGAGCTGACAGATTACTCAAATTATCTGACGGGCGAACTTTGCGGCTACTCTCTCCAGGAAATTAAAGACAGAATATTTCAGGACCTGCGGCTTGACAGGACATCGAACAACAGGGAACTGGCCATTGACATCGCACAGCTTGCGCTGAACGAGAGCGGTGATTCATCTCTCAATATGGACGGCATCGAAAACCTGCTGAGGATACCTGAAATGGTAGAGGAGCAGAGGCTGCACAGCCTTCTTAATATTATAGAAGAAAAAAATATACTGAAAAACATCCTTGAAAAGCAGATCGACAAGGAGGGCATTACAATCCTTATCGGTGAAGAGATCGATAACGAAAAGGTATCAGGATGCAGCCTGGTTACATCGTCGTACAAAATAGGAAACAAACCAGTCGGGGCAGTTGGAGTAATTGGCCCGACAAGGATGGACTACGAGAAGGTCGTCCCCCTTGTTGATTACACGGGCAAGGCGGTTACCGGGCTTCTCACAAAAATGTCCAAATAAAAAATGACCACATCCAGGAGCAAGAGAAGCGGAATGAAGCACGAAGAAAAAAATTCAGTGAAAACAGAAAGCCCGCCCGAGAACGGCCGGGCTGAAGATACGAACACCGAGCAGATATGCGCAGAGGAGGCTGAGAAGCTCCAGAAGGAAATATCGGCCCAGGACGAAGAGATAATGAAACTCAACAAGGAGGTCGAAACCCTCAAGGACCTGCTTCAGAGGAGACAGGCGGATTTTGAAAACTTCCGCAAACGTACAATAAAGACGCAGGAAGATAACAAAAAACTCGCCATCAAGGACTTCGCTTATGACATACTTAACATAAACGACGACCTTTTGCGGGCAATCGAGGCATCAAATAATTTACAGCCGGGAGACAACAGCCAGGCGAATGATTCACTTACAGAGGGAGTAAAGATCATTTCTAAAAGGCTCGAGGAATGCCTCGGGAGATACGGTATAGCAGAGATTGAATCAGAAAACAAACCGTTTAATCCGAACTATCATGAGGCAATCGAGATTGAAAGCAGCAGCGATGTCAACCTCGATACAGTCACAAAAGTTTACCAGAAAGGGTTCAGGCTGGATGAGTACGTTGTCAGAACCGCAAAGGTAAAAGTTGCAAAACCGGCTCCGGTCATGGCAGAGTCTGCCAGTGACGGCGGGAACGGAAAAGGCGAATAACAGGTGCTTTGCGATACAGGCATGCATCGTAAAGCTGTAAAAGAAAATATATTGCAAAGGAGCAATGGCAATGAGTAAAATAATCGGAATAGACCTTGGTACAACAAACTCCTGTGTGGCGATAATGTCAGGCGGCGAGCCGGTTGTTATCCAGAACTCTGAGGGTCAGCGGACTACACCTTCGATTGTGGCCTTCACAGACAAGGGAGAAAGGCTTGTTGGACAGGTCGCAAAAAACCAGATCATTACCAACCCTGAAAATACGATCAGGTCAGTAAAACGTTTCATGGGTAGAAAATACTCTGAAGTAACAGGCGAAATTCACATGGTACCCTACAATGTAAGGGACGACAGCAAGGGTGGCGTTACCATAAAAACTGTTTCAGGTGAATTCACACCACAGGAAATATCTGCAAGGATACTCCAGAAGATGAAACAGACAGCTGAGGATTACCTCGGTGAAACAGTCAGCAAAGCTGTAATAACCGTACCCGCCTACTTTAACGACTCACAGAGGCAGGCGACCAAAGACGCTGGAAGGATAGCCGGACTTGAAGTCGAACGTATCATCAACGAGCCTACAGCAGCAGCACTTGCCTATGGCCTCGACAAAGGCAAAAATAACGAAAAAATCGCGGTATACGACCTGGGTGGCGGTACTTTCGACATATCAATTCTTGAACTTGGGGACGGTGTATTCGAGGTTAAATCCACCAATGGCAATACGCATCTTGGCGGTGACGACTTCGACCAGAGGATCATGGAATGGCTCATCAGTGAGTTTAAAAAGCAGACCGGGATCGATGTCTCACAGGACAAAATGGCACTCCAGAGGCTTAAGGAGCAGGCCGAAAAAGCAAAGATTGAACTTTCAGGCAAGATGCAGACCGAAATCAATATCCCGTTCCTCACAGCTGACCAGAACGGGCCCAAGCACCTCGTTACCAATCTCACCAGGGCAAAATTCGAGCAGCTGATCGAGGACCTCATCCTGTCAACAAAGGTCCCCTGTATGAAAGCGCTGGAAGACGCGGGAATGACCCCCGGTGACATTGACGAGGTAATCCTTGTAGGTGGATCAACGAGGATACCGGCAGTACAGGAACTTGTAAAACGCGTCTTTGCAAAGGAACCTCATAAAGGTGTTAATCCCGACGAGGTTGTTGCAATCGGCGCTGCTATCCAGGGCGGTGTTCTCGCAGGCGATGTCCACGACGTGCTTCTCCTGGACGTTACCCCGCTTTCTCTCGGCATCGAGACACTGGGCGGAGTCATGACAAAACTAATTGACAGGAACACAACTATCCCTGCGCGGAAGAGTCAGATATTCTCCACCGCAGCAGACAACCAGCCCGCTGTATCGATTCATGTTCTCCAGGGAGAGAGGGAACTTGCAAACCAGAACCGCACACTGGGAAGATTTGACCTGACCGACATACCCCCTGCACCGCGCGGCGTTCCGCAGATAGAGGTTACATTTGATATAGACGCAAACGGTATTGTTCACGTTTCGGCAAAAGATCTCGGTACAGGCAAGGAACAGAAGATCCGGATAGAGTCATCAAGCGGACTCTCCGAGTCTGAAATCCAGCAGATGGTCAAGGACGCCGAGCTTCACTCCGAAGAAGACAAGAAGGCCAAGGAGCTGATAGAGACCAGGAATGAATCGGACACGCTGATCTACTCGATAGAAAAAATGATCCGCGAAAACGAGGCAAAACTCGAAGCGGGCGAAAAGGATAAAATCAATTCTTCCATTTCAAAGCTCAGGAGCGCCATGGAGGGCAGCAGCGTAGAGGCCATAAAACAGGCCAAGTCCGAACTAGAAAATGCTTCGCACCAGTTTGCGCAGAGGATATATCAGGAGGCTTCCCAGCAGAATCAGCAGCAGGGACAGGGTCAACAGCAGCAGCAACAATCACAGGGCGGAGAGGATTCCGCAGGAAAAGACAAAGTATATGACGCCGACTATGAAGTAGTTGACGAGGATAAATAAAAATGCTTAACCAGAATACAACCCGGGAATTCCCGGGTTGTATTGATAAATGATTCGCATAACGAGCGAGGATAACCTTGGCAAAAAGAGATTACTACGAAATTCTTGGTGTCGGCAAGTCTGCCAATGAAGATGAAATCAAACAGGCATATAGAAAACTTGCGCTAAAATACCATCCCGACAAAAACAAGAACAATCCTGAGTCAGAGGAGAAATTCAAAGAGGCAACCGAAGCCTACGAGGTCCTGCGTGACCCGAAGAAACGGGCATCCTACGATAAATACGGCCACGAGGGCATCAAGGGATTTGAAAATTTCGGGCGTGGAGCCTATACGGATTTTTCAGACATTTTCGGGGATTTTGATCTTGGTGATATCTTTGAAGGATTCTTCGGCTCATCTTTTGGAGGGGGCAAAAACCGCACGAAGAGAAGCAGGCGCGGAGCTGACTTACAGTATGACCTGAACATAAACCTTGAGGACGCGGCCACCGGCACTGAGGTACATATTGAAATTCCACGAAACGAAGTTTGTGAAACATGCAGTGGTACCGGCTCTTCATCAAAGGCAAAACCCGCTGTATGCCCAACCTGTAACGGCATGGGACAGGTCCGGCAGACACAGGGATTTTTCTCGATAACGCAGACCTGCCCCAGGTGCCGCGGAGAGGGTAAAATTATTACTTCTCCATGCAAGGTCTGCAACGGCAGCGGCCTCACGAAAAAGAAGAGAACCATTACAGTAAAAATTCCGGCAGGTGTCGAATCAGGATCACGCCTCAAGATAAGCGGGGAAGGTGAACAGGCTCCTGACGAAGGAACAACCGGCGACCTTTACGTTGTTATCCATATCAAGAAACATCCGTCATTCGACCGCAATGGGAACGATATACTCAGCCTTGTAGATGTCTCATTCCCTATTGTATGCCTTGGCGGTGAGATTGAAATCCCCACAATATATGGGAACAAGGTAAAAATGAAGATTCCACCCGGAACTGAAAACGGCCAGATATTCAGGCTGAAGGGTAACGGTATACCATACCTGGGCTCTTACGGAAAGGGGGACCAGCTTGTAAAAATAAACATTGAGGTTCCTAAAAAAATTACTTCCAGGCAAAAAGAACTGCTCAGGGAGTTCGCAAAACTTTCTGGTGATGAAACCGCAGGCCAGGATTTTTATTAAAAGAACAGAATTCCTGTATGGAATTTTATAATTGCTTTATTTCAGACCGGAAGAATATTGTCGATTTATTGCAGATTTTAATGAGTCCGGTTGATGAATTCTGCACAATTGCCGCAAAAATGTCTTCACCGATAAGGCAATCCTCACTTCCTGATCAGACATTTTTATGGTGACTCTAACCAGGATATGGAGGGAGAGATATGTTACCAGTTGTAGATTATGGAAGTATAGCCATTGTCGTTCCGCATGTGACTGCAGTGGGCAGTCTTGTAACTGAAGAGGATAAGCCCGGATTCGAGGTTTTTTTAACCGGTATGGAGGAACCCCTTGTTATAGGGTTCGATACGGAACAGGAAGCCAACGAAGCACGGGAAGAACTCATTGCTATCATTGCCCAGTACCACTACGCAAAAGAACTTGGACCTGATTTTGATTTCAATGATCTTATCGACGATAGCGACGATGAAAGCAATGACGGTAAGAATGAACACTAAAAAACAAAAAGACATTGAATCCTGTATTATGCTTACTACCGGATTAAGTCCTCTTAAAAAAATGAATAAACCATCAGGCATTAGCAGTGGGATAACCAAGAACTCCTGTTATTTTTCTGAAAAGCTGAAAAAACTGTAACCAAAGTGAAAAGTCAATGTCAGTATTAGACGATGTCGAAATAATAAGTAAAGTGCTTGAAGGCGATACATCAGCCTTCTCACATATTATTAAGAAATACCAGGATATGGTATTCAGGTATGTCTATTACCAGTTTAATAATTATGACGAAGCCCTGGACATCACACAGGATATTTTTATTACAGTATTGGAGGCTCTGAACACTTTCAGGCATGAATCAAAGTTTTCAACCTGGCTGTACAGTATCATGGTTAATCACTGTAAAAATTACAGGAAGAAGAAAAACCGGTACAGCACTATCCCCCTGAAAATAACCAAGGGTGATGAAGAGGTTGATCTTCAGCTTCAGGATTTCAGGGAAAATCCCGAAGAAAGGATCATAAACGAGGATTCCCTCAGGATTATAAAAGAGGAGATTGCAAAACTGCCTGAAGACTTCAGGGAAATACTCAGCTTAAGGGATGTTGAAGGATTGTCCTACAATGAGATATCTGATATACTCGGGATCAACCTCTCCAACGTCAAGGTCAGGATTCACAGGGGCCGGGAATACCTTAAAAACCGATTACATGCCAGAGGTTTAATATGACGTTTCAGCATCTTGATTTTGGACAGTTATCCGATCTATTTGATGATGAAGTGACAGACAAAGAGCGCAAGCAGTACACTCTCCACATTCAGGAATGTTCAACCTGCAGAAAAGAATATGAATCACTTTGCATGTGCCTGTCGATGCTTAAAGGTTCAAAGTCAGCATGCGGCTGTATACCCGACATCTGTCATGATACAATTGGCATGTACAAGTCCCGTGAAAGGAAAAGGCAGTACCTTAAATCAGTCCCTGCAATCGCAGCGTCAGTACTTCTAATAACAGGTTTCGGTTTTCTGCATACCGACCAGTTCAGGGATGACAACTCATTCTTCCTTGCGCAGATTTCCACAGAAAAAGACTTCCAGCGGATTGTCGATTCAATAAGAGATTCCCATGGCAATATTCTGCATGTAAACGCGGAGTACATTGACGGAGAAGTCCCCAGCAGCAGCCTGATGCACCTTGAGCGCATGCTTCACTATTTCAGGATAAAACACACAGTAATCTACAGCCACCCGGCAGGAAGGATCGCAGATAAAATCAATGGAATAGAGGATGTAAGCTACAGCAGCAGAACTCTTACCGGATCATCAATGTTCGGCAGGGGAAACAGTTTCATAAATAACAACGCGGCAAACGAAAATGTCCGCGTACGCATATTTAAATAAATTCGTCAATCATTTCAAGGAAAAGCGAAGTATCATATAACGCACCGCCGCAAACTCCGCGAGAGCTCAGCAGGGACGCATTATGCGTTATTTCATCATAGTCTGCCTGCGCATCATGCAACTGGATAATATCAAATCCCCTTTCCGAAGCATCCCGGCCTGTTGTCTCAACGCACTGGCTTGTGGCCAGCCCGGTCATGACAAGCCTGCTTATACCCTGTTCCAGCAGGTATGATTCGATACTTGTAGATGAAAACGGACTGAAAGTCGTTTTTACAATAACGGCGTCCCCCTTTACCGGTTTCAGCTCATCAATTACATCTGACATTGCGTCTGACTCAAGTGGATACACATCTGCGAATCCTCTGCTGAGCCCCTCTTCGTATGACCGCTGAAAAAACCTGTGCAGGTCCAGCCGGTCAGGATGGGTACCGCAGAGCCTCAGGTATATTACCGGGAGTTTCCTCCTTAAAAATTCTTTTCTGGCCCTTGCGATATTTGGAACCACTGTATCATTTGCACGCAGCCTGATATAATCAAGCGAACCTGGATAAAGATGCGAGAAATACCTGGAGAACTGTGATTCCGGCAGGAGATAATACTTCTGCATATCAACAATGACAAGTGCAGTTTTATTTTCATTTGAATTCTCAATAACCATCAGTAATCATCTCCATTGTTATGCATCCCCCGGTAGAGCGGGATAATTAACATCACAGGCTAAAATTTTTACTTGTAATTGACCACAACATATATATAATCAGAATCGATATTGAATCAATCATTATGTAAAAAAGTAACAACAAAACCCGTGATAACAATATAATAATCACAGGATATAAAAGACAAGGGTGATACAATGTTTTTTGCCAGTCTCATAACCGCGCTTACAAGCTCTATTATACTTGTTCTTACAGCCTTCTTCGTCCTGTACAAAAAAGGGGGGAAGCAGTCCCCTGTCTACTATTTCCAGTATAATATTTTCGGTGCGAGCCTGATGTTCTGCATGTTCCTGACATATTTTTTTCATGAATCACCATCACTGACGCTGATAAACAGGTTTGCCCAGGTTTCTACACTGCTATTCTCCGCAGCTTTCCTGAATCTTTCGCTCACTTATCCCGAGAGGGAGATAAAAACAAAATTTTATATTCCATTGCTGTGCTCACTTCCGGCAATTGCAATGTCACTTATTGTGACCTTAACCGATCTTTCGCTGAAAAACGTGCGGTTTGAAAATATGAAACTTGCACGGGACATAGGCCCGGTATACAATATTTATGCCCTGCTCGCTTTTTCATATGTGGTGGCAGGACTTGTTTTTTTCATATATAATTACATTAAAATTAAAATCGAAACATACCGGCTGCAGATCAGGTATGTTATTCTGACAACCTCCTTATTCATAGTGCTTGCATTTGCCGGATCAATACTTCTCCCCAGGGTATTTAAAATTTATGATTACTACGTTATGGGTCCGGCCATGGTTGCCCTTGTAGCAACAGGTACGCTCGTCTATTCGATTATTGCGTATAATATTATGGATATACGCACAGCGATTCATAAAACCGTAATGTATATAACCCTGAGTCTCGTCGTTTTTATTCCGATTTTTACCATCCTTTTTTTAAAGGACAGGGACATTCTCAAAACAGAAAACGAAATTATTTCCGCCGCACTCGTATTTATCTTTATAATCTTTATATACTTTTTCCAGCCGGCAATTGATAAAACATTCAGAAAAAGAAACGTTGACCTGGAATTCATCACTAACAGGTTCATACAAAAAGCATCGAGGATTAAAGTTTTTGACGAACTCGTAAGGGCTGCAACAGAGGACCTTCATACCGGTTTTGGCCTTTCACGTTCTGTCTTTTTCAAATACGATGACGAGAGGCGCATGTTCATAAAGATTTATGATACCGGCATAAATTCCGGCGAAGAGGATACTCTTGAAAGGAACTTTCCGCTTATCCAATGGTTTACCCGTAACCAGGAGATATTACCGCTTAACAGGATATATACCGACGAGGAATCATTCAGAAAAATACGCGGGCCGGTAGCTGAATTTTTTGCCAGATACGACACCAATGCAATCCTGCCAATATATTACGAAAACAGGATATACGGCCTCATGAGCCTGGGGACAAAAGAGAATACAACATCCATTACACCAGATGAAATAGAAAAACTCAATGAGTTCAGGCTCAGGGCAAATGAATTTATAGTCACATCCCTTGCATACGATAAAGCCAAAAAGGACCAGTTCATCTCAAGGAGCATTGAGCTATCAGGTGACATTCTCCAGAGCTCAGCAGCTCCCGGACTTCCTGAAATGAAAAATCTCAAGTTCAGTTCACTGGTATCCCCAAAATACGAAAACGGCATCGATTACTATGACTTCATCCAGCCCACTCCGGATTCAATAGGAATACTATGTTCCGACGTATCGGGTATCGGCATCAATAACGCGCTCTATTCAGTTATAATGCGCTCGGTTTTCCATTCATGCGTGAACGAGGCCACATCCCCCTATATTATTATGAAGAGGATAAACCTGGTACTTAATGAATACACGCGCGGTGGCGGCGAACTTGCCACAGCATTCTATGCTTTTTATGACCTTAAGACCAGGCGGCTCAGCTATACTAATGCGGGATTTCCTCCAATGGATCTTTTCAGGATCGATAAAAATGATTTTGATGCACTGGATACAGAGGGCTCACCTCTTGGCTACGACCAGGACTCCGAGTTTGGGACAGGCCGCACAGAACTTAAAAATGGCGATATCTGTGTTATATATTCAAAATCGCTGATAAACTCGAAAAACAGCGATGGTGAAAACTTTGGACTCCTGCGCCTGAGGAGCATTGTAAAAGAATTTAAATCAAGATCGCCTGTAGAAATTATTAAAAACCTCAAGTTTGCTTATGAAAAATTTATGGGCATCCAGCAGCCAGACTCTGATATCACAGCACTTATAATGAAAGTAGGCTGAAATCCGACCCGTATGGATAATTGTCATAAAACTCATGTTTATGACAATTAATCCTTGTAGGACAAAATATTACAGAAAATTTCCTAAAAGTGCTATTTTTTTTAACAAAAATTTGACAAAAGTATATTTCCTGAATAGTATTTAGGTGTAATGTTCTGTTGAAGAGAGAACAGCAGACATTAATTGATCATTCAGGAGGATTCCCGATGGGAAATAACAAACAAAAAGCAGTCATCCCCCAACTGACTGATGAGATCACTCTTTGTAACGAGCTTTATTCCAAATGCTGCCATGATGAGCTTAGAGAGATCGACAAACACGAAATTATCGTGAGAATATGCAATGCGATAGGCTCAACACCGGAGAACTTGTGCAGGGCAGAAGACATATTCAACGATATTAAATACGACATAACCAGGTATGTCCTCCATCATGAGTATTGTACAGAAACAGAGAACCAGGTGAAACCCAAGTTCCTGTTATGGCTCGACAGTAAGGCTGAACCGGTTAAGGCAAAAGCCCTTTCCCAGTTCCTTGACAAGTATCTTAAATAGTAACACGGATAAAATATTGCCTGAACTTTTATTACACACGTGCTGTGCGCCGTGTATGTGTTACGTCCATGAATTGCTGAAAGATCGTTTTACTGTCAGTGCATATTATTATAATCCTAATATTATGCCTGTAGACGAATACAACAGACGTTTAAGTGAACTCGTCAGATTCAGCAATTCACGGAGTTTTCTTCTACTGCTCGATGAACCTGAGAGAAAGGAATGGATCAGAAAAATCAGTCCCTTCCGGTATATGGGTGAGCGATCCGCCAGGTGCCATGAATGCTACAGGGTCCGCCTTGAACATACATTCATGAAAGCAGAAAGGGAACACTACGATATCGTTGCCACTTCGCTTACAATAAGCCCGCATAAAGATGCCGATGCAATTAATTCCATAGGATCTGAATTGTCCTCAAAATACGGTATTCCATTCTACGAGGCTGACTTCAAGAAGAAAGACGGCTTCAAAAAATCTGTCGAGATGTCACGTCTGATGGGCTTCTACCGCCAGGACTACTGCGGCTGCATATACTCCATGCTCGAAAAAGACCCTGCGTCACGCTGGTCGCAGAAAGTTAATAAATTCAGGACAGAGGGGAGTGTGCTTGAAAAAGATGATGCAGAGGAACTTGAACTGGGCACAGAGCTTGACCTGCATCACTTCAATCCCGCTGATACTGAAAAACTTGTTAATGAATTTCTGAAGATTTCTTCAGGAAAAAAATACAGGTCTGTGCGCATAGTTCACGGCAAGGGAAAGTCCAGGGTAAAACTGAGAGTCCATACAATACTGAAGTCTCATCCTGCTGTTGTCTCTTTCAGGGACGATTCATACAACTGGGGGGCAACGGTCGTAGAACTCAATACGGGAGAATAATCATCATATAAACAGGTTAGCATCATAATGATTTTATCCCCACCACTAATCGCGCATAACAGGCATCAGCCTCCACTTTCCAAGTTCATCCTTTTTTATTACTTTCAGTTCAACACGGTCCCCTGCCCTGAACCTGCAGCTGTTTCCGGAGCCATCGGCGCACTTCAACTCATGGAACTCGTAGCTCAGCGTGCAACCGGCCTGCCGTTCGATATCCTCTGTATAAACCTTAACCTCGAGCCTGGGAGAATCGAGCAGAACGTACATCCTTGAATCCTTCATCCCGAGAATAGTGCCGCCATGAACCGGGCGCCTGTCATCGGGACTTGTAATGTCCGGGCTGAACAACTGGTCTATGATAATTGAATCGATGTAGTGATCCAGTTTTTTCTGGGTCTCCCTTGCCATGTTCGAAATGTTGATGACCGTTTCCCTGGTCACAACATCCTGCTCATCCGGAGCAGGTGCCTGGAGCCCCAGGCTCTCAAGGAGTTCCTTGTGACTGAAGATTCCCACAACCTCACGCATTGGGGAGGAGAACCTGCCGTAAAGCCGTACCTTTAAACCGTAATGCCCGCCTGGAACCTGGGAAAATACGGACTTCCTGTTTGTCAGTATAATCTGCCGGATTATTGCCTCTGTTATGCCTGAATGTGCGCCGCTCACAGGCAGCCTGTCAGCATATGCAGCAAGAGTTTCGTTATCCCTGTCCCAGGCCCATACTTTCGGGTCGAGTGAATGCATCTCGATGAGTGATCTTATGATTGCAGTAAGCCTGTCAAGGCTCGCGGCTTCAGGAGGTTCATGCACCCTGAAAACAGGGTGGCCATGGTTATTCTCACCGCTCAGTTTCTCAGCAGAGAGCCGCGCACCCTCCATGTTGCAAAGGAGTGAAACCTGTTCGTTCCACCTGGCAGCATCGTTTCTCGGTTCATCGCTGCAGATAAGCGCGTCTCCGCTGTTGTTTATTTCCACGTTGAGTTCATACCGGTCGTAGCCCACAACTCCCCTGCCGGAAGAACGCTCGCACAAAATTCTGCCGGCATCCTGCAGGGCAATCAGCGAACCGGAAAATTCGTTCCATGCAGGATCATCAACCAGTCCGTCATAAAACCTCTGCACCCCGTCATAACTCAGCTTTACCCTGCTGTGTATCCTTCCACGTACACACTCGGTTCCGCAGGAATTCCCTTCATGATCTATCTTCATGGCAAATACAAGGGCACGGCGTTCAACACCCGGATTCAGTGATACTATACCTTCTGAAAGCGCGCGGGGCAGCATAGGGACACAGAACGATGGCATATAATATGTAGCTCCGCGCTTCAGCGCCTCCCTGAAAAGCGCGCTGCCGTTCTTAACATAGTAAGATGCATCAGCAATGGCATAATATATCAAAAAGCCCATATCACTTTTTTCAACAAAAACTGCCTGATCAAGATCACGTGAATTTTCATTATCGATTGTTACAAATGGCAGCATGGTAAAATCAGCAAGGACGGGGTCGGATATGCCGGGATCTTTAAGGATTTCATCAACCTCGCGTATTACCTCAACCGGAAATGTAAACCTGACATGAAGCCTGTCAAGTTCATGAATAATACCGTTCATGACGGAATTCCTCCTGAACAACTGCAGCGTGTTCATGCCGTTTGCTTCGAGCAGAAGTACATCCCCCTCCTCTGCATTCGTTACTGCCGGAAATTCAACCTGCTCCCCCTGCTGCAAGAAGAGCGGGGTAAAAACCAGCCGCCCACCCCTTTTCACGCAAAGAGCAGCTATTGTGTTTCTATCTGTGACATGGTCCATACCAGCCTCCGATATTACATTTGAAATGAACCGTTAAACAAATATCAACAACATAATAGTAATTTATCATGGCATTTTTATTGACACGGAATCGTATGACAAAGCAGAGTAACTATACAATCAGTTTCCCGGAAAAGTTGACTGAAATAAGTACCGGATGTATGCATTTTCGCCGCATATCAATAATTAATTATTCCGGAAATGCCGGTTTTGCCAATTGACCCGGTAAAACCGGTTACACGCTTAACCACGGATGGACTTTTCCGGAACTTAACCAGGGGCAAAAACAATGCGCTACGAAGGAAATATTTTCAGGCCGTTCAGCGAAGCAAACAGTTACCTGCTTCAGTGCACTATCGGGTGTTCGCATAACGGGTGTACATTCTGCGGCATGTACAAGGATAAAAAGTTCAGGGTACGCCCGCTGTCAGAAATCAAACAGGACATACAGATGGCTGCATCGGAACTTGGCCGGGTCGAAAAGGTATTCCTCTGCGATGGAGATGCCATTGCCATAGAAACATCAATGCTGCTTGAAATTCTCTCTGACCTGAAAAATACGTTCCCCTCACTCCGGCACGTCGGGACTTATGCCGGCCCGGTCAGTATCCTGAAAAAATCCATGTCTGAACTGGCTGCACTGCGCAACGCAGGACTCACCAAGGCATACCTGGGAGTTGAGAGCGGTGATGACCGCCTGTTGCGTGAAGTAAACAAGGGTGCAGGCTACAGCGAGATGCTGAGCGCCGGACTAAACCTGAGACACGCGGGAATCAACCTGTCGTCAATGGTTTTACTTGGTCTTGCGGGCCGCGGAGAGCGGTCAAGGGAGCACGCTGCTGCAACGGCAAAAATTACAAATGAGATGGCACCCGAATACCTTGCAGCATTAACAGTTACCCCTGTTCCAGGAACAGTTCTATATGCGAAATTGGCAAGTGGGGAATTTGAACTTCCAGATGCATTTGAAACACTTGAAGAGATGAAGATATTATTTGAAAATATTACTATTGACGGACTGAAATTTGTAGGTGTACACGCATCAAACTATCTGCCGATAAATGGCACACTACAGAAGGACAGGGATAAAATGCTGGGCATCATAGACAGCGTGCTTGAAAATAGAGATCCTTCACTGATAAAACCGGAACATATGCGCGGGCTGTAACCTACCGGTCCAGCAATCCCTCATAGTAGGGGACCCTCTTAATCATGATACTCTCACCTGTGCTACGCAGCTTTATAGTATCCGGGTTCAGTTCAAATACTCCATCGTACGGGAAGAACCGGCAGTATGTGTAATCATCCTCCACCGGAAATTTCGCAGCGAAAGATTTATAAAAAAACCTCAGCTCGTTCATCCTGATAGTAAACTGTCTCGGAGTATCAACTACAAGCGCAAACCTTGTTTCCGGAGAGTTTCTGCCGTTTCTTGTCACAAGAATTATGGCTGTGCGGCCGATGTTCTTTGCCGCAATACGTTTATATTCCTTCATTCCCGGGGCTCTGAAAAATTCCATACTGCTCATCCTGAATTATATTACATTTTTTTAACAGAGACGTTATTGCTGCACGTCCTGTTGAAATATTGTTTAATGTGCTGTGTTTTAAACAAGAAAAAAACAAAACCGGACCTCATGAATAATAAAAAACTCTCTAAAATTATTCTAAATATAATTCATATTGCAGTAATGACATTTTCAATTGCACCGCCGCCTTCGGCAACGGTGCAATTAGAGCAATTTATTCCACAAAAAATTATCAGTATTGATTTAACTTATTTCTGGTAAAAATGTTCTATTATGCCCGCCGCCTTCGGCGGCGGGCATATATAATTCATAATTTTAATCTAAAAAGTATGTTTAGGAATTATTACTGAAAAATCATTTTGAAACTTCAGAAATTACATACATCAGTTGTATTTAATACGATTGATCTAAACTGTTCAGTTCTCAGATGTGCGGTTTTTTAAAAAGCATAAAAATCGGGACGATACCCCTTTCAGACATAAAAAAAGATGGCCGGAAATTTTCATAATCGCGGCCATCTTTATGCTTATCCTTGCGGCTGTAGATATTCTTCGGCGTCTCCGCCTTTGGAGGTTTTTTTATTTCCAGTCTGAGTCCCCTCCGAAGCTCCTTTACTTTTTTTTCCATTGCAGGTCTCCTGTATTCTAAAAATTATCCATCCCGAAATAACCTGTTTTACAGTAAATATAATACAAAAATTTTGACTAAATTGTCAATAGAATGTTAAAATAAAATTACCAGCTTTTACTTCTTTAAAACAAGAGAACACAGAGCACCTGTGAAATAAATATCAACATATTTAAAGTGTGTCCCACCGGCCAGATCCCGAATCTCATCAACATTATAAAAGGGTTCCTCGAAAGAATGCAGCCAGAGAAGTGCCATCCTGAACATTCCATACTCCTTTATCAGCCGCGTTTTCACATTGTCCGGGACTTTAACCACAAGATCATAAATAAGCAGGAATGAATCTTTTTTCATTACCCTGTAAATCTCTTCAAGGCAGATGCTAACATCCTTCCAGTGATGTATTGAGCCTGTTGAAACCACGCAGTCGAAGTATTCATCACCGAAAGGGAGATTCGCTGCTCCTGCAACGTGAAAAGTTATTCCCGTATATTCCACAGATGATGCATTCGATTCCGCCTGCCTGACCATTGCACGCGATATATCAGCACCATGCAGTTCTGTTTCCCCGTAAAATTTTTTCAAGGCAAAGAGGAGCCTGCCGGGGCCTGTTCCCACATCGAGCAGCCGGCCACCTTTGAAGTACCTGCATACATCGCGTGCGACAAGCTCATAGTGCATGATAAAAATACTGCTCCTGCTGATCAGGTTATACAGAATGGATCCTGGCCACGGAATCCCCTCAGGATGAAACAGTTTTATGCACTTACGGATGATACCGGTCATATCCCCCTCCACTGCCGCCTGATAAATAAATTACCTGAATAAAAAAATTTTTCAACTTCTGCGATATTGAGCGTATTAATAACATGGGAAAGTTCAACACTGAGCAGCAGAAAGCCGCAACCGCGGAACGTGGAATCCACCTTGTAATCGCAGGACCGGGAACGGGAAAGACGCGCACCCTGATCCAGAGAATAAGTAATACCGTGAAAGATCTCGGCGTCCCCCCTGAACAGATTCTGATTTTAACCTTCAGCAGAAAAGCAGCAGACGAAATCCGCGAACGTCTCACATCTTTATCTGGGATAGACTTCGCAGCTGCATTCACAGGCACCTTCCATTCATTCTGCCTCTCCCTGCTGAAGGAAAACTGTGAACAATACCTGGCGCACTCAGGCATGAGTCAATTTCCCGGCGTAATTGACCGTGACAATGAAAAAAAGATAATGCAGGAACTCTTCATGACAGATCCGGGCCGCTTCATGGGACTGCCCTTTGATGCAGTTATGAAAATCATGAACAGAAAAAGGCCATTCGTGAAAAATGCATCGAAACGCCTTGAAAAATGCGGGCTCATGCCGCGAATCGATGAATTCCGCGAAGAATACAGGCTTTATAAAATAAACAACTCTCTCATCGACTACAATGACATGACTTCACATGCGACAGCACTGCTGAATTCAAGCGATGAAGTTAGGAACAATACGATATCAAGATTCGGGTTTATTTTTGTCGATGAGTTTCAGGATACATCACATGATGACTTTAATCTGCTGTCACTTGTTGCCGGTAAAAACACCGGAATATTCATGGTAGGTGACGACTTTCAGGCAATCTACGGGTTTCGCGGTGCCAGGGTAGACTACCTCGTTAATGCGGAAAAATATTTTACCGGTATTGTAAAACACAGGCTGACAGTAAATTACAGGTCACACAGCGAAATCGTCAATGTCTCAAACAGGTTTATCTGCCATAACACCTTCAGGTCAAAGAAGGTTATCATTTCTGCAAATGGTAAAGGTGGGATTGTCAGATTTCACAAACTGAAACATCCGGCTTTTGAGGCTGAAATCGTATCACAGATAATGCTTTCAAGAAAGAGTTCATACAACTGCGCCATTCTCTACAGGAACAATTACCAGGGCATAAAACTCAGAAAACAGATACATGATGAACCGGATATTTCGTTTTTAACAATGCATGGTTCAAAGGGCCTTGAGTTCGACATAGTAATAATTACCGGTGTCTGCGATAAAATAATTCCTGACAGGGATACTAATATTGAGGATGAAAGAAGGCTGTTTTATGTTGCACTAACACGCGCCAGATATGAATTACACATTGTTTATGAAGAGGATAATGGCAATATACCCCGTTTCATCAGGGAATGCGGATTCAGGGGTAGATGAACATATGCGGATATAGTTTATGCAAGGCGGTCAACATTACTTCCCTTGTCCGGTTCAACGGGCCTTTCGTTACGAATCTCTTCGTTCCTGTTATCCTGCGGGGCATTCTCCGTTTTTGCCGAGTACTCAGGAGAGAACTCCCTCACGACAACATCGCTTCCTGATATATTCTGAACTTCCATAACTCCCTCTGTTATATAATACTGAAGCCCGGGAGAAAATCAAATTAATCTTTTTATAACGAACATAATCATAGCTGAAATTAAAGCACCAGAAATTACTGCCACAGTGATTACTTCGGGATCACCAATACTTGCAGTATTGTTACGCCTGCGCAAAATTTTTACACTAACACCTGCAACAGCATAAGATGAAATAAAAAAAATCGCGATCTTGATAAACCATAATCCCATTCCGATTATAACCTCTGCAGGATAAATTCCAGTTCACTTTTACTGCCCTTGAAATTTTTTACCAGTGACGCTGCAATATCATTTTTAAGATGAATCATCCGCTCTGCGAACATCTCTCTGTCAGAGATAATCACAGAATCAATATACTCGCATAGCTTCGAAATTTTTTCGGGTTCATCAAACATATGTTTTGCATAATACACTTAACTCTGCTCGCGTCAAGAAAATTTATGCCCCGGTATCATTAAATGCACAACAGCGGTTTATCGAAGCCCGGACACTTCGAGAAAGTTTTCTCCCAGTATTCTTTTCGTCACACCTGTATCATGAAACATCGACTCGATCCTGTGCCTTATCAGTCCGTAATTCATAGTTCCATCGGTCTCACGCCTGCCGTATGGACCGTCAGTACCGAACATGCATCTATCCGCACCAAGGGATTTAACAGATCCCATGATTGCTTTTCTGCTAACGTAATGGTTCGATGAAAAATCCATCATTATACTTTTATCACGTACGATCTTTTTCCATGTATCCGCATAACAGGGAAATCCCGCGTGCGCAAGAATTATTTTCAGCTCCGGGACACTTCTCTTCAGGCTGAAGAAATCACCATCACCGTTAAACCCCGCGTGTAGCAGCAAAGGTTTGCCATCGGCTGCTGCAAGTTCAGCAACCGGCGCCAGCATTTCGGGTGAATACCTGTGCCAGAACGGATGAGCCTTGACTCCCGCGAATCCCGCAAAGCCCCTG
>CAYTSF010000021.1:10885-29464 GCA_964440335.1 uncultured Leptospirales bacterium | reverse complement strand
TATTGCTCTTGGTCCCCGCCCGACATAGGCGGGCGGGGAACATATAATTATATGTATATCAACTTTCTGAATGGTATAAATCAATAAATAATTCAGAATCCACTGTAAATATTTATTTTTTGCGCTTTTCCTGAAGAGGAATATACCTGGTGACATGATCCTGCTCCCCGGCCTTTGCCAGTTCAGCCCTGGCCACTGCAAAAGTAAAAACCTGCAGTGCGCCATGAATCATAAGTTGCCTTGAACATTCATTGATTGTGGCACCGGTAGTGAAAATATCATCAACCAGCAGTATAGTCCTTCCCATGAACTTGTTTACATTAATTACTTCGTATCTGTCAATTACATTTATGTATCTGTCAATATTGCCGAGAAGGCGTTGCGATGTGAATCCCCTCCTCTCCCTGAGCAGTGGCAGGCACGCGGCCCCGGCTGATGCGGCAAAGGCCCCTGCCATAAGTGCGGCCTGATTATATCCCCTTTCAGCCATTTTACTTCTGCTCATCGGTACAAAAGTAACAATATCAGGCACTGCCGGAAGTTCTCTTAGAATATCTGCCATTTCCGGTATGAAATTTCTGTAGATATTCCTGAGCCCGCGGAATTTTAAACCATGAAGAGCCTTCTTAACACATCCCTCATATTCAAAAAGTACAAAGTTCCTGGCATAATACAGCTTTCTCGACGAACAGATACCGCATTCGCCATCAATTAAAGCCCCCCCGCAAAGAGGGCATGCTGAACGTACCCGCAACATTTTTAACCTGCATTCCGGGCAGATATTATTCTCACGCGACCTGACCCAGCTTCCACAATTAACACAAAACGATGAAAAAACAAGGTCAAAGGCCAGTCCAAGAGGATTTATCATGGTATATCTCCTGAATTTTGTATACTCCTGAAATTCTGATTGAACCTTTCAGGAAACAGATACTTTTATAACAGCGTTCATTATATAAACGATCAAAGTATTTTGATTGACTCAAAACAGGTGAATTAATATGATATTTTTCATGTTTTTTGATAAATTCTGGGATTTTAATGGGTTTTATGACTGCTAACGTTTAAAATCCTGGAAAATAGCCAGAACGAGCTGCGGGGCATACCCCCTATACCGGTTTTACGGAGTATATTCATGATTGATACAAAACTTCTCGAAATCCTCGCCTGCCCTGCCTGCAGGGGTGATGTGGAATATGATGCACGCAATGAAAAGATCATATGCACACAATGCGGGCTTAAATACCCGGTCAAGGAGGGGATCCCGGTAATGCTTGTTGACGAGGCTGAAAAACCGGCAAAGGGCTGATGTTATTATAATAAAAAATTCAAGAAGGTCAGATATGTTCGATAGTAAAAATACAATGGCAAAATATGTTGGATATACACTCATAGGATTTTTCCTGCTCATAGTAGTCTACTCCTTCGGTATGCCCGACCAGGGTTTTAACTGCGGTGCGGACCGTGATACGGCCCTGAACATCAATGGTGAAAAAATCCATGTATACGAATTTGCCAAACTGCGCAAACTCAAGTTAGGTGAAAAAGTCAATCCCCAGATGGAGAACTACTTTGCCAGCAGCCTCATAGTAATGGTACTTATAATGCAGGAGGCCGAGAGGCAGGGCATACAATACAGCGATGACAGGATATCTTATTTTATAAAAAAGGAATTCACAGATCCTGTAACAGGCCAGTACAACTCCAGGGAGCTGCAGAATTTTCTCAGGGGAACGATGCTCTCACTGATAGAATATGAAAGGCTGGTCAGGATGCAGAGTTCACAGATGGACCTCTTCTATTATATCAGCCGCGGTATCCCCGTGACAAAGGATGAGTTAAATTTCAGGTCATTCATAAACGAAACGAAAATCCAGGTGAAATACGCATACCTTTCCAACGAAGAGATCAGGAAGAGGTATTCCACAGAACTGGAGGTTACTGACTCTGAGATCGACAGTGAAATTGCATCCAAAAAAACAAAGATTTCAGACCCCAAATCCGACAGGGAGCGCATCAGAAAAGAGATCGCATCAAAAAAACTCGAAAAAGTTAAAAACGATATAATCGAAAAAGTCAATGCGGTTGCATCATCCGGAGGGTCTTTTGACGCTGCGTCATCCCTCCTGAAGGGCGTAGTTTCAAAATCAGCTCCATTCAAGATTGGTGAAGAGATAAAATCCGATGAAAAGGAACCAAAACCAGCAGGCGCGCTGGGAAATTCAGGTGTTTTCATGGACCGCGTGCTGGTCATGAATCTCAACAGCGCATCACCTGTGATAAACAGCGCAGCCGGGCTATATATATTCACCCCGATCTCAAGAGAGTATCAAAAAACCGAAGGCAAGACCCCCGAGGAGCTTGAAGCGGATGCAGAGGCACTGAAAAAGACCGAAAACGATGCAGTCTCAGCAGGTGTATACGCCATAAGGTCAAGCCTGCTTACATACCTTGAACAGAAATCAAAAATAATAAAAAATTTAAAAACTGATTGATAATAAATAATTATTTGAATATTATATCCATGAAATCAGTATAGGAGCTTTACCGGAATGAGTATAAATGCAGAATACATAAATCCTTTTTTAGAGGCTGCGAGCGTAGTATTTAAATCCATACTTAACGTTGATCTCAGAAGGGGAAAGCTTGTTATTAAGGAAAACCCTATACCCTCCATGGATGTAGCAATAATTATCGGAATCACAGGCGGTGTAACCGGTGAAATTGTGTACAGCATGAGTTATCCCATGGTTCAGAAAATCGCCGAGGTGCTTGTGCCCGGGCTTTCTGAAGAACAAATGATGAATGAATACAAAGATATCGTGGGTGAACTGGCAAACATGATTACCGGAAACGCCATGAACCTTTTTGCCACCTCAGGCAAGGTAATCGACATGACAACCCCCACAGTCATTGATGGAAAAAATTTCAACATAACAATGATAAAGCAGACAACCCTGGGTATTACCCTCTACAGCCCCATGGGGCAGCTCGAGATGAATATCGCACTTAAATAGGTGTCTGCATCCGGAACAAAACTCCTGCCCCGACCTTTAAAAAGCATGCGTTTGCAGATTTTTTATCATGACCAGAAATAGAACTATATTTACTGCTGCGATCTGTTCAATCCCACTTTTAATCATAACACTGCTGTTATGCTGCACTGGAAGGAACCTGCATGATAACGCGCCGCGCGACATGCAGTTCATCATATGGGTGCTCTCTGACATACAGCCGAAAACCGATGACCAGATGAATAACTTCCCAGTTGCTGTAAACGATATAGTAAAAAACGTAGGCCGGCTCGACATGGCAATAACTGCAGGTGACATCCCCGAATTCAATAAAAGCGGGCATCTGTACGACTGGTACCTGGAGACCCGCAAACCGGTTCAGACTGCTGCCTGGTTTGAAATCGCAGGCAACCACGACCTGAAGAACCTGAAAAGCTACCAGGAAAAAATCAACCCTGACCTCTACTACGCGGTCAGGGCGGGGAATATTCTCTTTATTTTTTTATCCAACTCGGAAAAAGGATCAGCAACCGTAATACCCGATGATGTTGTGCGCTGGTGGAAAGAACTGGTCATAAACAACCAGGACAAAATAATTATCACAGTAAGCCATGCAACGCTAAAACACAGCGGGCTCATACAGAGCAGGCTGAAAATTAAAAGGCTGTATATCAGGGACTCCGGAAGATTTGAAAAAGTCATGAAAAAATACCGAGTAGATATATGGATCTCAGGCCATTCACACCTTCCCGGTTATCTTCCATATACAGACAATAAATGCGACGAACTCAATGGAACCGTATTCATGGATACGGGGGCAATCCGCAAGGACTTCATGACAGACGTAGAATCAAGGATACTGATTTTCACCAGGGGGAGCAATATCTTTACTATAAAGCACAGGCTTCACGAGGAGGAATCATACGCCGAGAGCAGGGAGAGGCAGTATGTTCTTCCATTCCCTTTTATAATTAATGAAATGGAAAAACCGGAAATTATCGCCAGATATAAAAAATCCTCCCTTTGACAGGAGGATTTTCACAAAGGATTAAACATGCATTATTTTTTTGTTTCGCAATCTGTGTAGCATTTTTCTTTTGCTGTAGCACATGCAGTCTTTTTGCCTTCATTTTTGCCGGCTTTCTTTACGCACTCATCATAGGCTGTATCGCAGCTCTGTTTACATGCAGTTACTTTAGGATCCGGGGTTTCGACCTGTGGTGTAGAACACTGGATCAATGTGAAAACCATTGCTATTCCGGTAAGGGTTAATGCTAATTTTTTCATTTATTCCTCCTGCTTTAAATGCAAAATTACTATAAATATATTTTTTCAGGCATACGCAATTCAGTCAAACAAAAAAACAATCTCAGCCTAAATTTGAAAAAGCGGTCCAGTCATCCTCGTTGATAACATAATCACCGAACACGGAAGGTGCATTCGTCTGGAGCACCTTCAGCATCTCCAGGCACACGCGCCTTATCTCCCACTGGGCGCTCCTGTCCAGCCTGAGATTAAAAACAGAGCGGAATTCCCTGAAGTTGGCACTGAATACGATCTGGCTCTCAAGCGCATTGGGGAGGACGAACCTTGCGTCCTCCTTCTTCACCCCCAGTTCACGGAGCCTCGCGTATGTGAGCCTTGAGTTATCCATGAACTCCCTGTAGCATTTCATCGCTTCAGCGTTACCTGACATTTCAGGCGGGACAATGTAGTTGAACTCCGACTCGTCAACATATCGCTGGGATTGCTGCGAGTAGCTCGCGATACGGTGACGTACAAGCTGGTGGGTAAATGCCCTGGAGGCTCCGAGTATCCTGAACGATGCCGATGCGTGTTCAAGTATGGAATGATGCCCCCGTTTTATGGCGCTTCTGATAAAATTCTTTTCACTGTCATCGGTCATCTTTGACAGGGAAAGGTAACAGGTCCTGCCCGCCTCCTCTATGAGCTTCTCAGGATTGGGTGTAATTGCAAGAAGCTGCACATCCGGATTATGAATCTCCATTGTAACTCCTCCTAAGCCTGTGATTTTCCGGGAAGACCGAACACCGATGGTCTTACGAACCGGTCTATGAGCGGAACCGCAGCGTTCATGACCAGTATTGATTCGGTTACGCCTTCAGGAAACCATCCGAAAATTCGTACTGCAAAAGTAATAAGCCCGCAAAAGCTCCCGAAGATAAACATTCCCCGCGGGGTAAGCGGCGAGGTAACAGGATCAGTGGCAATGAACACCGCCCCAAGGATAACTCCGCCTGTTGCTATATGCAGGAGTGTCATGAATCCCGGATAGGAGATGCCCCTGAAATGGTAATAAAGATATGAAGCGGCAGCCAGCGACCCGATGAATGAAAAGGGAATATGCCAGGAGATTATTTTTTTCCAGAGTAAAAACAGTCCGCCGAGGATAATTAAAAGCAACGCAATGTCGCCAGTGTTTCCACCTGCGTTTCCCATGAAAAGCGATTTCAGCACATTCTTCCTGACAAAGAAATCGTACATGCTGCTAAAAGAACCGTTGTAATCAAGAACCAGTCTCCCTGTATCAGGCATTGTCTGTGACCCTGCGATGCCAGCCAGCCTGTCAAGGGCCTCCTGGGGAAGCATGGCGTACCATGTGAGCCTGGAGGCATCTATTGAACCGGATTGCGAGACTGACCAGCCGGTGCGCACATACGCAGGCCAGGCAAGCAGCATGAACATCCTGCCAGCCATGGCTGGATTAAAGAGGTTCACCCCAAGTCCGCCGAAAACCTGTTTTGCAACCAGTACAGCAAAGGCACTCCCTGCAGCCGGAAGCCACAGAGGAAGGCCCGCAGGAAGCACCATAACAACAAGCAGCCCTGTTATCGCTGCCGACCCGTCATATGCCCTGAGCCTGCGCCCGGTAACCAGCTGCGCAATAAAGTCCGCGGCAACAGCTGCCGAAACTGAAACGAGATATGCAAGGGCGGTTTTCATCCCGAAAGCATAAACCGAGTAGAGGGCCGCGGGCAGAAGGGCAAAGGCTGTGAGCCACATCATCCTGGTGACCGAATCCCCGGAGCTGATATGCGGTGCAATTGTTACTTTGTTTATTTCGTTCAAGTTTGTATCTGGCATAAATAATCCATAATGATAATTGCTTTTATACTGGCTGCCCGAAAAGCAGGGACAACACACTTAATCACATAGACAGCAAAAAGTCCGGATAATCAGTTAACGGCATTCTCCCTGAGAGCGTTTATAAAATGTGTCAGGGGCCTGTTGGCAGGGCAGATGTATGAACATGAACCGCACATAATGCACATCTCGGCATGAAGGTTACCGGTTTTGTCAACCCTGCCCTTCTCTGAAGCATCTGCAATTTTGCACGGCACCAGGCCTGAAGGACAGACCTTCACGCACCTGCCGCATTTTATACATATATCGTATTGTCCGGGACGCAGCTCTCTCTTCGAAAGAAAGAGCAATGCGGACATTGACTTCGTTACCGGAAAATCGGTTGAGTCAAGGGAAATCCCGGTCATGGCCCCCCCTGCGACGATCCGTGCAGGCTCGCCGATGAGTCCGCCGCATTCGTCTATTATATCTGCAATTTTTGTCCCGATTCGCATTTTATAGTTTCCAGGCTTTTTGATCAAATCGCCTGCAACCGTAATGTACCGTTCAATTAATGGTTTGTTCAGGACAACCGCCTCTCTAAGGGCAAATATTGTTGCAACGCCCTGTAGAGAAATACCTGTGTCGCAGGGCTGTTCTTTCCCGCGGATGATGCGGCCTGTTACACCGTAAATAATCTGTCTGTCTGATCCTGAAGGGTACTTTGAAGCGATTTTTTTGATGGAAATTTCACGTTTGCACCCGCTGCGTTTCAGCGCATCCTCAAGAAGCCTGATCGTTTCTGACCTGGCCTGCTCAATGACTATCACCGCCTTAGCGGCAGCAAGAATTTTAAGTGCTATCCTGATCCCCTCAACCACTTCATCAGGGAAGGTTTTTATCACCATATCATCTGCCGTCAGATATGGTTCACCTGAAGTCGCGTTGACAATGAGCAGGCTGGTCTTCCCGGACTGGCCCCGGCCGCCTGTGAGGTCCGAAGGGAATGGCCCTCCGCCAAGGCTTGCAAGCCCGGAATCCTTCGCTATTGCCGCAAGCTCAACACCTGACAGGGTACTCCAGTCCGATACGGTCATGCCGTGGCCGGTGCGGGAAAAAGAGCCCTCTGCCTCTATGATAATTGCTGTTTTACAGTTGAAAACTGAGGGGGATTCGGTAATTGCTGAAACACGGCCCGGGACTGATGCATGCACATGGGAACTGTTTTCACCATTGGCTGTGGCAATAATCTGGCCTTCGCTGACAGCATCTCCCGGCTTTACTACCGGGAGTGCCGGATCACCTGTATGTTGCTGCAGCTGGATATAACATATTTGCGGTATTGACAGGTTTTCCAGTCTGCAGCCTGCGGAACGTTCAGTACGCAGGGGCGGATGTATGCCACCTTTGAAGGCATGAAACACTTTACATTTCCCTGGTTGAATAAATCTCGTCTTTTATGGGGAGTTCTTTTCTCAGGTTTTTGATATACGGGAAGAGTTCGCCTGATTCCTCGTAGTATTCACATTCATCCATTATTCTTCGTGCTACGGTAAAATACTTATATAGTTTCTCCTCGCCTGATCTTTTGGACCACTGCTTCTTCAGGCACTTTACTCGCAGAACGTACCTGTCTGGTTCAGACTCATACTGTCTTATTACTATACAGTGCTGGCAGTTTGAGCAGAAAATCTTTTCTTTGGACATTAATATTCTCCTTGGGAATTTCAGTGAAATGATATAGAATAAAACTGGCTGAAAGTACAAAATTCATATAAAAAATATATAAAAAATCAGTCAAGAAAAAAACATTCATTACAAAAAAAGGAAACCCCTCGTCAGAGGGGCCTTATATACATTCTGATTTATGCTATTTTATCTCTTGAGCGAAATTACTTCCTGAAGCATCTGGTCTGATGTTGTGATTGTTCTTGAGTTTGCCTGGAAACCTCTCTGGGTAACAATCATGTCGGTAAACTGGTCAGAAAGGTCTACGTTGGACATCTCAAGGGTCCCTGCCACTATCTTCCCCCTGCCTGACATTGCAGCCGGGCCTTCATTTGCCATACCCGAGTTATTCGAAACCTCAAAGAGGTTCTCACCTGATGCTGTTAAGCCCTGGGGATTTGTGAATACCGCAAGTGCAATCTGGCCCACTGCCTGCTTTGTTCCGTTTGAGTAAACACCTGTTATAACCCCGGAGTTATCTATGTTAAAGGATTCCATGTATCCCATGGCATAGCCATCCTGCTCAACAGCCTTTGTCGTTGAACCTGAGGCAAACTGCGTGATGCCTGTAAGCAGGCCTGATTCGCCAAGGTTGAGTTCTATGGTGCTCAAATCATCGTTTGCGATCCTGAAGTTTGCGTTCACTATGAGTTTACCCTGGTTCTGCTCATCGGGGCTCGATTCATCCCCCACCGCGATAAGTTTACCGTCCGGTGAGAACCTGAGGTTTATCCTGCTTGATGGGTTGGCCTGGTTGTCCTGGCCGCCGCCTGCGGGAACATCGAGTGTAACCGGTGTGGCAGTATCGGTAATTGCAGCAGACGCGGTCCACTGGTTGTCACCTGTTTTCCATAAAACCATTGTAAGGCGGTGGGTATCGCCCTTCCTGTCATAAACTTCAATATTTGTAACCACACCCTGCTCAGCCCTGGTCTTGGCAGTCGCGTCGGGGGGAACTATGTTGCTCCTGGAATCGAGGTTACATTTGTAACGCACATTGGCAGTATCCTTCGCCTCAATCTTGTTGTAAACCGGTATAATAATATCCTCAACCGAACCATTCGGCCTTACGACCTTCTGCCCGTTTTCATCTGTTGTGGCCATCCAGCCCTGTACCTTGAGGCCGTTAGCCGGATTAACCAGTGTGCCGTCCTTATCTATGCCGAAGGTGCCCGCCCTTGTGTAGTATTTTTTATCGCCGTCAGCCACAACAAAAAAGCCGTCGCCCGATATTGCAACGTCTGTCTGGTTGCCTGTGGTCTGGAGGCTCCCCTGCGTGAATATCCTGTCTATTGATGCGAGCATCATCCCCAGGCCGACCTGCTTGGGATTCACCCCTCCCCTGTTCTCATCCGGTTTCGCCGCGCCCGAGAGCGTCTGTGAAAGCATGTCCTGGAATGTAACCCTTTGAGTCTTGTAACCGTAAGTGTTGACGTTGGAAATATTATGGCCGATTACATCCATCCTTGTCTGGTGATTCTTGAGTCCGGATACCCCGGAAAAGAGTGAGCGCATCATAACTGATACTCCTGAATATTTTTATTATTATCGAAACCTGATGATTATTCTTTAGTCATGTTTTATCATTAATTCTTTTTATCTTCAGCCAGCTTCACCGACTGGACATTACGCATTGCAACTTCATCACTGCCGACTTTAAGCATGAGCTCATCGCCCTTGTAAAAAACTGAATTGACCGTGCCGGATACCCTTTTGTTTGTGACTGAATCAAATGAATCAATCTCCTTGCCCAGAACACCATATGCCTCCGATGATCTTGCGCTTACCAGAAGGTTACGCACTTCATTGTTCAGATTTGTCATCTGCTCCAGAGACGAGAACTGCGCCATCTGTGCGATGAACTCCCTGTCCTCCATTGGCCTTGTGGGGTCCTGGTGTCTCAGTTCAGTAACCAGCAGCTGCAGGAAGGAATCCTTGCTCAGGCCGTTTTTATCGCCCGGCTCACCCGCACCTGTTTTCTTATTAGATTCCGAAGCCCTGAGTGAGGCATTGAGCTTCTCCTGTGATGACATTTCAAAAACCTGCATACAAATCCCCTATATAATCATATTTATTGAGCCGTCGTGGCTATAAGCCCCGTTAAAATCATAAACATTCACTGCTGCCGCAGTCTCTTTCAAATTAAGCGATGGATTAAAAGTCTTCCGCTCATTCTCATCACGCACAAACCTTTCACGGTCATCCCTGACGTTCACGCTGAACTCACCAACGCTCACACCTGACTCAAGGAGCTGTTCCTTCAGGCTCTCTATGTTCTCAAGCAACAGGTTTTTCGCCTCGTTGTTTTCAACGAGGAACTTCCCGTTTACTATACCGTTCTCAAGCACCAGGTTCACATTAACATTGCCCAGCTCTTTCGGGAAAAGCTTCACAGCAAAGCTGCCGTTCCTGTTATCCTTCACCGTCACCTTCGCCTTTTCCATGATATCTTCCAGCGACTGCCTGAACTCCGGCATCTTTGCAATTAACTGGCCCTTCTCACCGCCTGTACGGTTTACAGATTCCATCCTGCCTGCGTTCATGAAACCGTTCTCCCTGTTCTGGCCGCGGTCACCGCCTGAACCGCCCCTGTCCATGTTCCCCTTTTCATCGCCGCTGCTGTTTTTCAACTGAAGGTTTTCATGGACACCGGCCTGTCTCCTGTCGCCCTTCACCTCTTCGGCAGCTGCATTCTTCTGGCTGACCGCCCTGTCTTTGCCCGTCTTCTCTTTTCTGACACCGGCAAGTACTGCGATCGTCTCTTCACGCTGTGACCTTTCGGCGGTCTTGACAAGCTCATCAGGCCTTTTTTTGGCCTGAATATTCCTTCCCGGTTCCTTTGCTGCAGATTCAAAAATATCCCTGACAATGTTCTGTATGGTTTCGGACTGGTTTTTTGTAATCTTCCCGTCAGTGGTATGGTTCGGCTTCATGCCCTGGTCATAAATCCCCTTCAATATCCGCTGCCTGTTATCGGGGTTCTGCAGCAGGGATTTCATCTTATCAGATGCCTCCTTCACATCACCCTTCTGTAAGGACTTTAATGCATCGGAAATCTTTTTAAGCAAAGCTTCGCCAAGCATGAGGGGAATGGATTCAGTGAGGTTCTTTTTCTCTTCGCGAATCTCTTTTATATCTTCACTCTTTTTTCGTATCTCTAGCTTCGGATTGGCCTCATCAGATTTTCTGCTCCCTGATATTACCTCGGTATCTTTCTTCTCGTTATCCTTCCTGCTGATTTTATCTGAATTTTCCTCACGGGGAAGTATGGCGTGCCTGGTCTCTCCGGTTTCCTGTTCATTCACCCGGACGGATTTAATTTCCTGCGGCTCATAGTCATTCTCTTTAACAGGAGCTGTTGTGTTGCTGCTGATCTCATTATTGCGGATTTCATTTGCGTTAATGCTCTGGCTGAGGATGGAGATGAATCCCCCCTCGCTGCCTGGATCACCGATTAATTTCTGCTGACGTGATGTTAAGGAATTTAAAGAATTATCGCTGCCAGTTACTTTTACATTTCCGACCATGAAAACCTCTGGTTCATAAAGATGATGTAACAGCTATATTATCGTGCAGGTATGATTTTTACTGAATTGAAATTTACAAAATTAGGCGGGGAATTGTTATTAATAAAAAGTCAGAGCCGGCCATATTGCGCCATAAAAACGCAGTTTTGCACTAATAAGACATAAAAATATTATTAGCAGATAATATCTGCTGCAAAAATCAATACCTGGAGCTGTTCATCTGCACATTATTGAGAATACCCATTCCCATCATGACCATGAAAAGGTTTGAACCGCCGTAAGACATGAAACAGAGAGGAAGACCTGTAACCGGCATTATGCCGATTACCATCCCGATATTGATGAAGGCATGATAAAAGATGATTGAAGTAACACCTGTTGCAAGCAAAGCTCCGAACTTGTCACGTGTTTCAAGGGATATGCGTATACCCCTGTAAATGATCATCCCCAGGAGAAGCAGGAGCAGGAGCGCGCCAATAAGACCGAACTCCTCCGCTACAACCGCAAAGATAAAGTCAGTGGTTTTTTCAGGGAGATACCCCAGCTGGGTCTGTGACCCTGAAAGAAAACCCTTACCAAGCAGGCCACCGGAACCGATAGCCACCTTTGACTGGATAATGTTATACCCTGACCCGTGCGGATCAAGGTCGGGATTAAGAAATACAAGTATCCTTTTTTTCTGGTACTCCTTAAATAGCTGCTGGATAACAACCGAGAGAAACAGCCCCAGGGAGATGACACTGGAGGGAATGTATATACGCCTCAGGTAAGTCCGCGGTATAAAAAAATGGACCACGAATGCTGATATGGATATTACCAGCAGCACACCAGCAACGGTAAAGAGTACATCCACATGCAGAAAAAACTGTATGAGGAAGTTGGACCCCTTGTAACCAGCCCATTCCCAGTAGGTGAGCATCATGGGGAAAACAAGCCCGATCACCGCGATGAGAATGATTGAAATCAGGTGTGAAACGTCAGCTCCACCTATAAAAAGCATAGTAAAAAATACAGGGATAAATATGGCGGCAGTTCCGAAGTCGGGCTGTTTCAGGATAATAAGCACGGGAACCAGTACAAAGAGCGAAGGGACAAGCAGCTCCTTGAAATTCCTTATGTCGCGCTCCCTGAGCTCAAGGTATTTTGCCAGCACAATCACAACGCCAATTTTCATGAACTCCGACGGCTGGATTGAAAAAAGCCCGAAATCAAGCCAAGCCTTTGTCCCCCTGATGGGCCTTCCGAAAACCGTTGTTACAAGGAGTATAAAGATAAGCGCACCATATATATGAAGGGCATAATCCCCCATGAGCCTGTAATTGACTATGGACATCATAATAAGGAATATTATACCTATAATAAACCATATTATCTGTTTTTTAAAAAGCCCCTTGTTGACCTCCTCAATAGGGTCATAGCCTGCGCTGTATATCATGAGTATGCCGAAAACCACCGTGATAAACACAGCCGCTATAAGGAATACATCCATTCTATTGAGAAAGTCCCTGCTGAACATCCATAACTCCCAGTTAATTTATCACCTGGCCTGGCCATCTTGTAAAAAATAGCCCTGGTCTATAAGCTTTGAGAAAACCCTCTCTGCCACCGGAACAGCAGCAGAGGAACCCCACTGGCCGAACTCTATAAAAACAACAACCACTATTGCATTCTGAGGGTCAGCATCGAAGGGCGCAAAGCCGACAAACCAGGCGTGCTGCGAATAATTCTCTTTCCGCACCGATCTTGTCTGTGCTGTTCCTGTCTTGCCTGCAACCTGCACCTTCAGATGGTTAAGCCATCCGGAAGTACCTCCCTCGACACTGTACCGCATGCCCTGCCTGATCGTATTCAGGGTCAATGTGGAGAGTGGAATTTCCCTGAGCTTCTCCCTCCTCCCCTCTCCGATGATGCTCCTGTTATCCGGCGAGAATACCGACTTCACCAGGTAGGGCTTGTAAAATATACCGTTGTTAACAATGCCGCACATCATGCTCGCCACTGCAATGGGCGTGACAGAAACGAAACCCTGCCCTATGGAGAGGTTCACAGTGTCACCGTCAAACCACGGCTGCCCGAATGTCTGGAGCTTCCACCTCTGTGAGGGAATAAATCCCTGGATCTCGCCGGGTATATCGATGCCTGTATATTCCCCGAGCCCCAGGATACCGGCATATTTCATTATTGCTGTGGGGCCCACTGCCATCCCGGCATTGTAAAAATAGACGCTGCAGGATTTTCCTATTGCCCAGTAAAGGTTCAGGGTATCATGAACTTTAAAACAGTAGTAATCATGGTCTATGTAGCCATGGAGAGTCCATTTGCCCGGGCAATAATATGATGTCTCAGGCCTGATCTTCTCAGATTCAAGTCCCGCAATTGCAGTGACCAGCTTGAAGGTTGAAGCAGGAGCATACCTGGACTGTATCGACCTGTTGAGGAATGGCTTGCTCTTGTCACTGTTCAAACTCCGGACAAACTCAGCGTTATCTTTGGATATTATTGTATTGGGGTCATAACCCGGCTTGCTTACGAGCGCAAGGATCTCGCCGGTAGAGGCCTTCATGACAATTACTGCACCGTCATTTTTTTCCATGGCATCAAAGGCGGCCTGCTGAATCTCATAATCTATTGTAAGCACAAGGTTGTTGCCCGAAACCGGATCATGGCCGATCTCCTCACCCTCGGTCCTGTTCTTTACATCAACCACCCGCCTGACGTAACCATCCTCTCCCCGGAGGATCTGGTCATACTGCTTCTCGATGCCCGCCTTGCCCAGAGTCTGGTAATACCTGTAGCCTTTATCTTTTAATAAACCGTACTCTTCTTTTGTGATACTGCCTATATAACCGATAACATGTGAAAAAACCTCTCCGAAGTTATAAACACGGACAGGCGCATCCTCCCAGTTAATATTCGGGAAGAGGTGCTTATACGAAGCAACCTTGACTATAACATCAAAATCCACATCATCTTTTAAAAGGTAACGTTCCCACCTGTTGCTTTTTTTTATGTCAGCAAAAGTCTCCTGGGCGTTCAGGTCGGTTATGGATGCAAGCCTGGTGAGCACATCCAGGAGCTGGGTGTCGGATTCAAAATTATCAGGAACAAGGGTAAGGTTGAATGATGACTTGTTTGATACAATAACAGTTCCCGAAACGTTTTTCTGAAAATGGCGGTCATAAATCTCGCCGCGGGCCGCAGGAATCGGGATGTTGTTCTCCATGTTCATCCTCGATTTTTCGCTGTATTCAGCTCCCTGGATAACCTGGAGGTTAAAAAGCTGCGCAGATATTATGAAAAAAACCGAGGCGACACCTATTAAGAAAATATACATCCTTTTCCTGAAAGCCTCCATCATCCTGGCTTTAAGGGATGTCTGGCTCATTTACTGGTACCCCTCCCTTTCAAGCTCGCTCCGGTAGATTTTATCGAACAGGAAAAAAATCGGCGGCGATATTACCGCGTTGTATAATGCCTCGGGAATAATTACCTGAATAACTGAAGAGAGTAATGCCTGGTGAAAAATATAGCAGAGGAAAAGCGTAAGAATCCCCTTGAGCAGTGACGCGACGAAAAGCAGCAGCATTATAGTCAGCAGATTATTCTTTATCACAGATCGCCCGAACATCCCCACAAGAAAACCGATAGCGACCTTGGGAAGAGCCAGAAGCCCGAGAGGTGACCTTGATATGGAATCATGAAAGAGCCCTGCAACAAATCCCACAACCTGGCCGTTAAACGAGCCGAAGCTGTAGCCTATATAGACAACGAGGATAAACACAAGATCAGGCTTCTTGCCTGCAATCTGTATTATTTCTGTCCCCTGCAATATCAGCGCAACCGCTGCGATTACAGCGGTAAATATATATGGCAGTATCATTTTACCTCCTCGAACATGTCGAAGAAATCCTTGTCAGGTTTTTTAAGGAGGATAAAAACCTCTTCCAGGAGGCTGTATTCAACATAGGGTTTTACAATAATTTTCTGGTACGGATTGGACTCAGAGAGTTCGCTCCTCTCAACCGTACCGATGAGGAGCTCCGGCGGGAAAACGCCAGCCTGGCCTGATGTAACAATTATATCGCCCTTCTTGGTCTGCGTAGCCCTTGATATGTAGTTCACCACACAGTAATCCGAATTATAGGAATAGCCGGAGAGCAGACCCGGTATCTTCGAATCGAAAAGCTTGACCCCTACCTTTATATCAGGTGCGATAATCGGCTGGACCCTTGAGATCGATCCCCTGACCTCAACAATTTTACCAACAACCACCCGCTGACCGTTCTGGTAGGCGATCACCGGCATGTTTACTGCCACACCGTCATTTTCACCCTTATTGATGACAAGCGTCCTGAACCAGTTATCGGGGTCCTTTGAAATAACCTGTGCGGCTATGCTGTCGTATTTGATTTTTTCCCTGAATCCGAGGATGTTACGGAGCTTGTCGTTCTCTGCACGGGTCTCTGCAAGTTCTGCCTGGATCATATCGATCTGCATCGACTCATACTTCTGAAGCTGGGACCTGGCTTTCAGCAGATCCTCTTTTAACGAATCGGTACTTTCAAACCCGCTGAAGAGGCTGCCAATACCATTGGCAATGGCATTGTATCCTCTTGAAAAAGGGGTAACGATGGCGCTCATGATACCTTCAAAGGTGAGCGTGACCCCTCCCCCCTGCACCGAAAGAGAAATGATACAGAAAAGCGAGAAAGAGATCAGCGTAACTATGGATTTATGTCTGGTCAGGAATTCCACTGGTTACTACTTCAGGTTCGATCTGTATAGGTGTCTTATCTCCTCGAGGAATTTTCCTGCACCGAGAACAACACAGGTCAGAGGATTTTCTGCCTGGATAACCGGCACACCGGTCTCCTTGCTTATATACTTATCAAGTCCCTTGAGCAGAGAACCGCCTCCGGTCATTACTATACCGCGTTCAACTATGTCAGCGGCAAGTTCAGGCGGAGTTTTCTCCAGTGCATGCTTGACACCTTCGAGTATCTGCTCAACAGGTTCCTTCAGTGATTTTCTTATTTCAACAGAATCTATTTCCAGGGTCCTTGGAAGGCCGGATATCGCGTCCCTTCCCTTGAGCTCCATAGTTTCAACTTTCTTTTCGGGGAAAACATTTCCAAGACGGAACTTGACCTCCTCCGACATACGCTCACCGATTACCAGGTTATACTGGGTCTTCATGTATTTTATAATAGCTTCATCGAACTCGTCACCTGCTATCCTGAGGGAATCTGCGATTACCATACCTCCGAGGGAAATGACCGCGATCTCTGTTGTGCCGCCGCCGATGTCTACTATCATATGTCCGGCAGGTTCATGGATAGGGATGTTCGCGCCGATCGCAGCAGCAAGGGCCTCTTCGATGAGGAATATCTCCCTCGCCCCGGCCTGCTCCGCGGATTCACGGACTGCGCGCTTCTCAACCTCTGTTATTCCAGAAGGCACCCCTATAACAACCCTTGGCCTTACAAGGGTCTTTCTCTTGTGTACTTTTGTAATGAAGTACCTTATCATTTTTTCAACAGTTTCGAAATCCGCAATAACACCATCTTTCATCGGCCTGATCGCCACTATATCACCGGGAGTCCTTCCGAGCATTCTCTTTGCCTCATGACCAACTGCAAGGACCTTTCCTGTACTTGTCTGCACTGCAACAACCGAAGGCTCACTGAGTACGATACCCTGGCCCTTGACATGTACAAGAGTATTGGCAGTACCAAGGTCAATCCCCATATCATTGGAAAACATACCATAAAAAGAATCGAACATAATTATCTCCCTGAATAATTTCTATCTGTCGGATCCCCGTGCTGCTGTGAAAAACCAGCGCGGACAGAGGCTAAAATATATTGATTTCAGCAAAATTTGCAAGACATAACGCATTATTAAAATTGCAACAACCGGAATTTTGTCAAGTCTTAATCCGTCAAAACAGCAATAACCATTAAATTGAATAAAAAAATTAAACTCACCTTAAAAACATGCCGCCGGGACACCTTTTTAAAAACTTCATCCGCATAAAAAAAGCAAATGCTATCGCAATGCGGCCAGCAGCTGCTTCGCTTCATCATTGGACGGGTCAGCAGTAAGCACCTCTGTCCAGACCTGTTTTGCCTTATCCTTCTCGCCGAGCATTGCGTGGTTTTTGCCCATCCAGATTTTGCAGTTATTATCGCTCGATATTGTCAACGCCGCAGTGTACTGTTCAAGAGACTCCCTGTAGAGCCTCTGGTTAAAATAAATCCGCCCCAGGTTCAGGTAACATGTCCTCATTATACCGCTCTCCTCTGATCCTTTCAGGATCGACTGAAAAGCGATTATGGCTTCGGTGTACTTCATGGCGTCGTTAAGGGCCCTGGCCCTGAAGAGTTTGCCCTCCACCGATTCCTCTGCTGCGCCGTGCCTGGAAAGAAAGTCGAGCCCCTCGTCAATTCTGCCGCTTGCAATACAGAGCAGGGAATAGAACCTGGCGTCTTCAACAGAAACAGGTTCACCGTTATTTATCCTTGAGCTCACCATGTTATATATATAGTTATTGTCATAATACCCTGTAAGAAAGGAGGCCCGGGCCATTGCAAGCAGGTCTGACACCTCGGGCTCCCTGCCGTCATATAAGGCTATGGCCCTGTTAACATCCCTGATAACAAAGAGCAGGGCGGAAACCGAATCGCGCGAAAGTCCCGTCAGGCTGTCATCGATGTACATCGCGGAGAAGCTTCTGCTCTCGGTGTTGAGCGCAATCTTCATATATAACCTGGAGGCCATAATGAATGCCTCGGGGTCGAGCAGGTTCTCCTTCTTGTAAGCCTCAAGTTCGCCGGCCAGTTTTTTTAACTCAAGAGCACGCGCAACCGGGTCGGCTATTCCTGATGCCTCTTCGATAGACACAACAATCTTGTTCTGGTTTATCCGCCAGATCATAAACTTGCTCTTGTTGGAATAGAGCAGATAAACCGCAGTGACAGCAAGGGCTGCAACAATAAAAAACTTGAGGAACCTTCGGTCTTTCTTTTTAGACTTATACCTGTAATACATTATTAATCCTTTGAGTATTCCTGAAAATATTTTTCTACCATGTCAGGGAAACCTTCACCGCCTGCAAGAAGAAAAAGTTTTACAGTACCGCTCCCCTTTAAAGGCAGGGCTACAAAATTTGAACCGCTCCAGACGTCAAAAACCTGGTGAAAGTCAAACCTGTGGAGGCTGCCGCC
>CAYTSF010000021.1:0-10785 GCA_964440335.1 uncultured Leptospirales bacterium | reverse complement strand
AGGGATGCTTTCGGTAAACTCCTCATTTACAAGGTCACGCTTCAGCGGCACCTCGGAGCTGTCGGAAAAATCTATATAAATATCCTCCTCCCCCTGCGCTCCGGTATCGATCACAGGGTCAGATGGAAAGGGGATTTCAACACTTTCAGGTTCAACGGGCCTTCTCACAGGCTGACGCATGACGTCATCATCATCCGCAAAGACAGACACCGCCTGTTTTTCCTTTTTGCCGGATTCCATAAAAATCGAAAGGAGCAGAATCAGGAGCCCGGTCAGAATCAGCAAGATCGCAAAATAAATCATTTTCTACTCCCGCAGCTTATTCGGTGCCTCAATCCATTGAACTGATCATCTATCCCCGTAAAAACGGGTGTCAAGATATTTTCAGGCAGAGGCATCATGCTGTTTTAATTTTCCAGAGCCCCGCTTTAAGATAAGGCTCACCGCTGTGTACAAAATCGGAAGATTCACCGGCAAACATTACCAATTCCCATGCGGAAGGATGGAACGAAATATAATCCCTCTTTGAGAGAGAAACCGAGTTGACAGAAGAAAAGATAAAACCCGAAGGAACAACCGCCTGCAGCATCTCAAGAAACCCGGAATAATCCTTTCTCACAGAAAAGTTCCTTTCCCTGTTTCTCGAAAAGGTCGGGGGATCGAACACTGCGAAATCAAACCTTGTCCCCTTTTTAGCAAAAATTCTAACGCGCTCCAGGGAATCCCCGTAGACAAAGTCCCTCTCATCAACCTCCAGGTCATTCAGGGAATAATTGGCCTTTGCCCTGCGGAGGACACTCTTCGAGAGATCAACATTAACCGCGTGTTTAACCCCGCACCTCAGGGCATGAACAGAGAAAGCGCCGGTGTAGCAGAAAAGGTTCAGCATCGAGAAAGGCCTCTCCCTGCGGTAGAACTCCTCAAGGCCGTTCCTGATCTCTCTCATGTCAAGGAATATGCCGGTATTCTGGCCGTTTACAAGGTCTGCGTGCATCCGGATGCCGTTCTGCCTGACCTCTATCCCGTCAGGGGGATAGTGTCCGTCAGCTACAACGCTTCTCCACATGTCAGGGCCGGTTTCATTGCGCGCGACCCTGTTTTTAACCAGGATACCCTTGATGCCGCCGGGGATTACGGGAAAACAGCGCCTGAGAGAATCCGTGTACATACCGATGCGGTCACCTTCAGATTTCCTGAAATACTGCAGAAGCAGGTAACCGCTGTAGTAATCCGCGGTGAATCCATCTATCCCGTCACCCGATGAATTAAAAATCCTGAAACAGTCAGTTTCAGGATCAGCAAAAAGTCCGGCCCTCCTTGAAAGGGCGGCAGCCATGAGGCTGTCAATTCTGTCCATATCCAACTCAGCTAAGCCCCTTGTACACCTCAATTATTCTCGATTCAAGTTCATCATATTTTCCCTGTTTAATCAGCTTGTCATTAACAGGATAGGACATGCCGCATGAAATAACCTTGTCAGCAGCCAGGTAATCCCTGAAATTCTTATTGTCAATGCCGCCTGTGGGCATGAGTCCAAAATCGAACATCTTAAACGGCGCAACCATGGAATTTATATAGTCAACTCCCCCAAGCGCCCCGGCAGGAAAAACTTTTATTACGCTGCAGTGCTTGAGCGACGCATACAGTTCACTTGGGGTAGCGATGCCCGGCACATAGGGCATACCCTTTTTGTACGCGTATTCCATGAGGTGCTGGTCAAGACATGGAGACACGGCGAAAACCGCGCCCGCAGAAACCGCCCTGTCAATGGCGTCAGCAGTAAACACGCTCCCCGCACCTGTGACGAGTTCCGGAAACTCGGCGCAGATAGCGCTTATGCATTCATATGCCGCAGGTGTTCTCAGGGTCACTTCGATTATGTGAACATCATGTTTGACCAGCAGCTCTGCGGTTTTCAGGGCCCCTTCAACCTCATCAAACACGCATACGGGAACAACCTTCACCTCTGCCAGCAGTTTCCTGAAATCCATAAGACCTCCCGATAGTAAGTAGTGACTCATATTTACTTATCGGAAAATTTTTTCTGCACATAAAAAAAGAAAGGGCTGCCGGTGCAGGCAACCCTCTTTTCCTGTCATAAAAAGCGGCGGTCAGTCAATCTTGGGGTAAGAAAGCTCAATATGGTTCCCGTCGGGATCGGCAAAAACAACACGTTTCCCTTTCCTGATATTCTCAGGGCCCGCGATGATTGTTATGCCTGACTCATCAAGCTCGTCAATGGCATCCTCAAAGTCCTCTTCATCAACATAAAAAGAGATACAGTTTTTAGAATCCTTGCTGCATTTGTATCCTGAAACCTCGGATAGGGAGATCATAATATCCCCCATTTTAAGAAATGCCTGGCCGGAATTGCTTATATTTTCAATTATATCAAAATCGAAGAGGTCCCTGTAAAATTTTACAGCACTCTCCAGCTCTGATACCGTAATCTCTATATGATTTACGCTCTCAATAACAATCATTTTAACCTCATTTTAAACTGTTCATATATCATAATTTGTTTAACAAAATGAATCAGTATTTATTCCTTAACTTTTTAAAGTAAAAGGCTCTATTAACCCCGCCGCCGAAGGCGTCGGGAGTTTATAAATTTCATTTTTACACTAAAATACATGTTAAGGAATTATTACTGAAAATGAATTTACATAAGCGACATATGGCTGTCAATAATATATTAAAATTGTTTATAAAAACTTCGTTTTCATAAACAATAATCTGTTTTATAAGGAGATTAATCGCAGCATGCACCTTCAGAAAGATGCGTAGAACTTCTCCCTGTCAATGGCCAGACCGAAACATTCAATCACATCCGCGAAGAGATGCGTGAAATGAACCGGGAACCCGTCATTTGTACTCTGCCTGCACACATCGTCAAGGGCCCCGCCGCGGTCACCAAGGAAATCCATGAGATCAGCAAAAAGCCGCTGTGCCTTCTCCTCTTCGTGGATTGAACTGTCACCGGTGTATTCAATGTTTTTGAAAAAAGATACATAGAGGAAAAGCGACATGGGCGATTCCCTGTTCACAAGGAAGAAGACAAACCAGGGAATCATTTCGTCGATTGCCTCAAAGTATTTCTTTACAGCAGGTACATGCCACAACCCGCAGGGTTCATCATTGTAACCGTCAACCTGCAGGCCGATTCTGCCTCGTATATAAGCTACTCCACCGTTCTGTTCCGCAACGTGGGCGATGCCGGTTAAAAGTCTTCCCGTATCACATGATGCAATCTCCTCTTTTGAAACAAGGAATGTATATATATCGAATTGATCCATTACTGTTGCTCCGTGTCTGATTTAATTCATCGCGCGGTGATTCCGGGCAGATAAAATTTATTTTGATACAGCATCGCGACAAAGCCAAAAGGACGCGATATGATAGAAACAAAAACCATAACCAGTTTATAGATTGCCTGTTTTTAATGTCAGCATTAATACTAATACCCATCGCGCGTTTGTCATTGATAATAAGGGCAAGGGGCGGAGCCCCTAAACCCGGTAAAATTTTAAAATTTTTTTGTACAAAACTCCATGAATTAATATTATCATAAAAAAAGGGTTGTACCAGATGCCATCCGGTCACTGCTTCAGTGGAGCTAAACTCCGGGGGAATCCAATCCGGCACCATATATGCGTTACGGTTGATTGATTCCGGATTTACACAGGTAATGGCACTATTCATGTCTTGTTATAATCTGGAGACAGCTCAGATAAATAAATATAGGGGAGGATCATAATGATCACAAGATTCACTGTACCATGCTTTTTTATTATTACTCTTTTATGCTGACCGCATGCGGTTCAGAATCATCGAAAGATGGTCTTGGAATGGATAAATATGCTGATTCTGTTATTGCAGGAACACCCACTTCACTCACATCTTCTAAAGAAATAGACGCGACAACCGTCAGGGTTTCGATGAATAAAATATTCAATAATGAAAGTGAACCAGGCAACCTTGTCGGGGAATCAAAAAAACTCGATAAACTTATCGGTGAACTCAACAACCATGTTACTGTTGACAATGAAGCGGATGGCGGCGGTTTCAAGGTTATAGCCAATCCGGACGGCACATTAACGCTGCCCTTCTTCGGCGACACAGTAGCTATTGATTACCTTGTTAAAATGATCGACGATTCGACAGGATCAAAATACGCAGGGTACAAAATGGACGACACTTCACAGACAGTTGTGCTCTTCCACACAGGACCTGCGAATACAGCCAGGGACGTTGTCCTGTTTTACGGTAAAAAAACCGGTACAACAGTTGATATCTACCAGGCACTTATTGGCGTAGATGCCAGTGACAACAAAACAAAGGCCTGGGCCTTCAAGATTCATATAGAAGGTGACACCTTCACCATTACACACAACAGCGATGCTTATACCCATTCAGGAACCGGAAATTCAAAGGGTAATTTTATTTTAAGGGAATGGGAAACTGGCACAGCAGCAGGGACACTGGGATTCGCAGTTCTTTATAATTACGGCTCAGGAGCATTTACTGAAGATGATACTTTCAGTTTAAGCACTCCGGGTGCTGCAATGGGCGATACTGACCTGACCAGGCCCTCAACAATAACTGCAGAATACTGGACCGCTATGATCACCTTCGTCAATGCCATAGGTAATCCTGATACTGTTGGTATATGCCCTGAATCGCTTACTGGCTTCACAAACGATTTCATAAAGTCAAAATTCTAGGCAGTACCGATTCATGGTTAGGGGTATGCTTCACTCTGCCCCTAACCCATAATAGTTATACATCATTTCATAGAATGTTGTTATGATAAATTCAAAGGCTTGTACGTCAATGGCTGCCGCTCAAACATTCAGCATCCGCAAATAATCCTTCTGCGTTTCAACAAGCGAACTGCATACCAGGTTTATAAAATCAGCATCGTTCGTATGTGCCGTCTCAATTGATGATATATACTCAGCACGGCGAACAGGGGATATTAAAGCAATATTATATCCTCCCTGAATCAACAAAAGGTTCATTAAAAGACGGGCGACCCTGCCGTTACCATCAACGAAAGGATGTATAAAAACAAATTCAAGATGGGCTTTTGCTGCAGCAACAACCGGATGTTCCTTTAAACGGATACCAGCTATCTTTTCAATGGCCCCTTTCATCATCTGCGGTACTTTATCCGGCCCGGGCAGTGGATACTTCGAGCCCGATATAAAGACCTGGCTTTTACGGTAAACACCGGCATTTAAATCATCAATCTTTCTGTAGAAAAGACGGTGAAGCGTCAGTATATCATTTTCTGTAATCTCTTTTTTATAAGCAAGTTCAAGCATGTATTCAAAGGCCTCTGCATGCCCCTGTGCTTCAAGGTGGTCGCGCAGAGGCTTGCCCCCTATGGTGAGGCCGTCTTCTATTACGACCTTTGTTTCTGACTCGGTAAGGGTATTCCCCTCAATGGCATTGCTTGACCATGTAAGGCCTATCCTGTAATAATCCTTTAATGAAAGGAGAGTTTCACGGCTTAAAGGGCGATGAGCGTTTATCTGCGTCTGCATTTCGTCAATTTTTACAATGAGTTCGTTCATCTGTTACCAGACCTTTTGTTTTACATTCATTTTATTATATGATGCGGAGAAGGAAGGTCAAGTATCTTTTAGGAAAGTGATGGAGATCCAGGGGGGAGTTAATCCTTATATTTTTCGCATAGGCCTGATATCAACGGCAATATAGCCGGCAGTTCATCACGCACAGCCTTCCAGACAATATCAACATCAACACCAAAATAACCGTGAATCAGTTTATCTCTCATCCTTGCCAAAACCGACCATGGTATACCCGGATTAGATTCTGATATTTCAGGTTTAATGCTCTTCGCCGCTTCACCGATTACTTCAATCTTCCGTATTACGGCACTAAATGTTTTGTCATCAGCTTTAAATGTCTCAAAAGACATCCCGGAAGTAAAATCCATTATAGACTCGATGGCTTTTTTGATATCATACAGATAGAGGGACTGCTTTCGCATCATATCATTATTACCTCTGACATGATTACATCCTTCAGTTCCGGCCTTATAGCATTCATCCTGACAAGGTCAATTTTCCTGTTAAGAATTTTCTCAAGATACTCTTCCGTGCTGAAAAATTCCAGCATACCCGGCACTTCGGTAAACTCGACAAGGATGTCTATATCACTCGCGGAAGTCTCTTCATCACGCGCAAAAGATCCGAATACACCAAGGCGTGTTACTTTATATTTATCAAAGAGGTTCTTTTTTTCATGCTTGAGCTTCGTTATTATTTCCTGGTTCATTTAAGGCTCCGGTTATTACATCCTTATATGATATTAAAATACAGCGCCAGTTCTTTCAAGAATAAAACTGTAGTTCTCATGCAGAGTTAAAAAATCCTCCGGCTTTGAGCGTCCTATTAAACTGCTATGGGCAGGTCCAGCCCTGCCAATCTCCCTGTGGGGTCATTGGTTCTGTGCAGGCACTTAAATAAGGTAAATGATGTTGCAGTATTCATCAATTTTACCCTGAATTATTACTATAGCAGGTAACGAATTGATCAGGACTCTGTCATTCCGGCTGAAGCGATAGCGTAATGCCTGAACTATTTTTTCTGCCCGGAACGTATCAAAAATACTGGCTGCGCCACCATGCTCAACAATCTAATTATCGATGACCCTGAAATCAGGATGAGTTAACCTGACATCGATCACACTTTTTTCAGAGTATGACCCGTTTTAGTATAAAAAGCTATTGACAATGCACCAAAACCCCCGGTGTATTGTTTGGGAATTTAAAAGAGGAAATACCGATTTTATGGCGCAATTTGCATTTCATATTGCAACGGGCTTAACATCAGACAGGATTTTTACTTCAAAATACCTTAAATATGGTTTCCTTGCAGGTGCAATCCTGCCGGATTTTGATTTTATCCCCATGCTGCTCATATATCCCTTTGATTCTGAATTAGCCCGTATGTTTCACAGGTCCGCAACTCACACTTTACTGATACCGGCCCTGCTGTATGCCTGCGCGGGCCTCATTTACCTGTTCAGGGAGCGCAGGGTAACGGCGGCTGTTTTATCGGGTATTGCTGCCGGAGTATTGACACATACTGTGCTTGATATAGTCTTCTGGTTTGACAGGGTAAACCTGCTGTGGCCCCTGGCCTTTAACGGGGTACCATTAATCACCGATATATGGGGCGGCCTTGACCTTCCAGCGGCATTAAAAAGTATCCTTGGTCCAGCATCCGAGTTTCTGTATTACGGTATACTCTTCAGGTGGATGAACAGGTTCGTACAGGGAGAGCGAGGCTTTATAGCTGCCAACCTGGGATTATTCGAGCGGCTTTCATATGCGGTTTTCGCCCTTTCAATCGTGCCGGCATTTTTCCTCGCCGAAAAGAGGTTCGCGGAGCTGGCATACGGTCTTGCAAGTATCTTCTTTGCCCCTCTGTCAGTTTTAATTTTGTGGAAGTTCCGGGCTGCGTTTTTCAATGAATCTGAGGATGATGCCGATGATAACACCCTGCCTGTCGAGGCCTGATGATGTTTAAAAAGGACCTGTTATTTTTTCTTACTGCTTCAGTGGCCCTTGCTGCGATAGAATCGCCGTTCCCGTCTATTATTGCATTTATCATAGTTCTTCTCTACCTGAAGTTCACTGAGAGAATTTATCTCGTCGAGAACCTGCTCGCGTCCCTGCTGCTTGCAATTGTATGGGTATCGTTTGCAAAAGAGAATTATAATTACAGTACAGGTTTTACATACATACACGGTGTATGCCTTTTCCCTGTTTTGGTATGGTGCCTGGGGCTTTTCGGGGTATCGATGCTTTTATCTAATTCAGAAAGATTTAATAATGCAAGCCCTTTGACCAGGCTTGTGATACATTCATCCGTTCTCTGGGTCTGCCTTATAGCGGTTGAGATCCTGGCATATCACGTTTTCGGTTTTAGAAACAAGGCTACGCTGAGCTACCCGCCCATACCTGTAATAAACTGCATACATGCACCCAGGTGGATGCAGATAATGTATTTTTTACTTGCTCCGATTTATGGAACCATGATGGCGGGCATCCAGTTTGTAAGGGAATTCAACTGGTCTGTTGCTGAATCAGACATTGCGGAGTGAATGTAGAGAAGCCGGTAAACGGATAGTTTCGTTTCTCCGGATTACACGATCTTCTGGGACAGTTCGTTATTGCGCTTCAGTATCTGTTTTCCTGCCCCCTAACCCCCTTCACTTCCTATCGGTCCTATGGGCTTGCCTCGACAAGTCCGGCACAAGTCGCAACATCGAGGTGAATAGACTACCACAATGTTGCTTAATAATGCATTATAAAAGAAATATTTGAATTTGTTAAAAAGCCCGGACAGCACGCACCCGATTCGGGTAGGCTTTGCTCATGTAGCTCTGAGAGCCGTCCGAGAATTTCTGAAAGTACGCGGCTCCCATAGTACACTCGGTTGAACAATAATAGTCCTCATTAGAGAAACCGCCAATCCCTTTTTTGTGTAAATTTTTATACATCAGATTAAGCTCATCTTTAGAAGGCAGAAACCAGTCGCTTTGGTCGCCCCCACGGTATGCCGTGCATACTTCAGCTGCTGTATCACCATAACCTCCACAAGTAATTACTATTAACTGGGTGTTTACTTTGCCTGATCCAATGGCTTCATCTTCAGCGTGTGAATTTTTTCCTTCACACCCCCATTTTACCCCATACTCCACTACCGCTAAACCTTGATCTTCGGGAGCAGCCTCAAGATATCTCCATCCCTTAGAAGTTTTTCCTTTATCATAGAATATCCAGCCTCCAGCCGGACCTTGATCTCCGATTTTGTATGTTTTACCCTTTGCGCTACTTTCATTTGAAATAAAAATTGCTACTCCAGCTACCATAACCATTGCCCCGATAAGACTTGCTGTTTTCATCCCGAACTTCACTTTATTTCACCTCATGTTAATGAATAAAACTTTATCCAATTCATTCATAATATTGAATCTAAGAATTCTATTTAAAAAAAGATTTGTCAATTAAAAATGTATGCCGCCTGAAATACTACAAGTGTAACGAACTGAAATCAGGCGGTGTATCGAAATGCACGGCTCACCATAAACTTCATTGTTCCTCATGCAACATCCGATTATTTTTATGAGTCACCTCTTTGTGTTCCAAAAACATCAACCGTGTTTCCCAAGATACAGTTACCATCCATTCGTCCGAACCTTGATTCTCATGATTACAGGATTATCAGGATTTACCAGCCAGTACAGGAAACTGAATCATGAAAATCCTTTAATCCTTAAATCGTAGTTCAGACAGTTTCATGATACAGCAACCATCCATCTTAGATTGTTGTGTCAACCGGCATTATAAAAATTTTTCTATTAAAGAGATCATACAATCCCCTTCCCCATCCTTACATGGGGAAGGTGTCGCGACAGCGACGGATGGGGCGGATGGAGCGGATGGCGTTAAACGGTCACGCTACAGCATCTGATGAAACAATCACCCATGCATGATTTACCAGGAGAATAAAAGCTTAACCGGGGGCAATAAAACAAAAATCTCCCCCGCAGACCCTGTCCTGGAGGGAGATTACAATATCAATATTTAATGCAAAAGATGCGGAAGCATCAATCACTCAGATGGAACAACAACCATAGTATAGACTGTACTGGTTTTTGTTGAATCAAGGCTGTTTGTAAGGTCTTTCCTGGTACCATTAATCCAGTAACAGGCAGTAGATATGCTGCTGTCATAAATGGAACCGCCGCAATAAACATCACCGTCAATATTTTTGACGAATATAACATCTCCGCCGATAGCACATGACAGCGGCGTCCATGTGCTGTTTTTCCAGTAACCCGGAATATTAGCGGGAGTGCTGTTCCTGGCAAAACCACCTGCATATACATCTGTTCCACTAACGGATAGCGCTTTACAGTATGCGTTGTATGAACCGTTGCTATTAACAAGAGGCGTCCAGGTACCGTTCTTCCAGTAACCGGCAACAGCTATGCCCGATGAGTTTACCATATAACCGCCTACATAAACGTCAGTGCCGTTTACAAGCAGTGATTCACCGCCGCCATCTTTACCAGAGTCACTGTTGGTAAACACAGTCTGGGTTCCGTCTTTCCAGTACCTCCCCTCGTTGTAGCTTGACGCGATACGTGCCCACCCGGCGGCATATATGCCTGCCCCGCTTACAAACATTGATGACACTATGCTCGGGTCTGCACCACCAAGTGTATTCCATGTCCCGTTCAGCCAGTAACCCGCAACATCAACAGTGCCGTTATTGGAATACCCACCTGCGTATATATCCGTTCCATCCAGCAGGATAACATAGACTGCCGCGTTCCGGGCTGCATTTAATGAATTGGCAAGATCATGCCATGTGCCGTTGAGCCAGTATCCTGCCTTGTATACACCTGCACTGTCATAGCAATAGCCGCCGGCATAAACATTCGCGCCATCAACAACAAGAGATTTGACATAGGCCCAGTATTTTGTATCCGCTGCATTGTACGGATTAACAAGGCCTGTCCATTGACCATTCTTCCAGTAACCTGGTATAGAAACATTATTGCTGTCCCTGCATGCGCCCCCAATATAGATATCAGGTTCCGGCTCGGTGCTCCCGCCCGAAGAATCGGAACAGCTTATTAAAAAAACACATAACAAGTTGATGATAAAAACAAAAATCCCTGACCTGGTTTTCATTACTGAACTCCTGTGCATTATTATTCTCAGACATGCTGTGAATC
>CAYTSF010000020.1:24319-31223 GCA_964440335.1 uncultured Leptospirales bacterium | reverse complement strand
GGATGGGCAAAAAACCTTCCCTACTCCGAGGACTACAGCGTTTCTGACATAAAAAAGTTTATCGATGAATACCACTCCTCCATACGGAATATTATTTATGACAGTGAGGGATGTTTTAACATACTGCCGCAGAACGGCTTCATGGCATTCTGGCCCGCGTCATTTTATGATGCGGACAGGTTCGACAGGGTCGTGGCAGCTGCCGAATCCATCAGGGCCCTGATAGAAAGCCTGAACTTCAAGGCGGCGAAGCGCTTCGGAACGGAGAGTACGATTTACATTGACATCGTTATACTTCATGACAAGGCATACGTTGGCAACTTCTCTTCGTCGAACAGCGGCCTGTATACAATCATATCTGATTCGATAAGTGGCGTGCTCCAGATACCATGGCTCTTCTCGTCTGATGAGAAAAATTCCATTATTATTTACGAGGATATAAAAAACAGGTTGCATTCGGATAAAAAAGTAACAATGATAGACCGGCAGATTGCCGGGCAGAGGATCTACGAACTTGAATAGTGAAGGAGGGATATTATCATGAAAAGACTTGTATCATTAATGGCTCTGGCGGCGGTACTCTTTGCTGCTGCTTCGTATGCCGGTCCAAAAAAAGTCGGGGTTGTTGTTACAATTAAACCTGAAGGTATGGCAGTGATCCATTCCAACGGCAAAACAACCACTGTTAAAAATTACACCGAAATAAAAGCGGGCGATGTCATCGAAATTAAAAAAGCCGGCAAGGTCGAGATTATTCTTTCGAACTTTGAGAAGGTCATACTCAAGAATCCCAGGAAGATAAAAATCAATGAGGATTTTACCGTTGTTGACGCCGATAGCAATAAAAAAGATGACGGAAAAAAGAAAGACAAGTTTGCAGAGGATATCGCCAGGGACATGTCTGCGGATAACAATTCGGTGTCAGGGGCATCACGCGGCGACAGCAAGGGGGGCGACAACATAACAGCCAAGGTAAAGGCCGAAATTGCTGAAGCCGAGAAGATCGAGGATGAATTTTTAAGGCATACGGCAAAGTACCACATATACAGGAAGTACGACTGTAAACAGGCCATGGCTATTGAGGCAAAGATACTTGCTGATATGAAGAATGGCAAATAGGCCGCAGGATGTACTTAATATGAAAAGAAACAGAGTGGTGTCTGCCATTTTATGCCTGCTGTTCATTTCGGTTGCAGCTGTTGAATCTGCCGATATTAAAATCAACGTCGGCGTGGTGAGCAGCGACGCGGCAGTTTATGGAGAAATGGTCTCGCTCCTTACGAAGAGCAAGGCGCTTCAGGTTGTTGAACGAAGGGACCTGGCCCCGCTGTTCAAGGAGATTGAACTTAAACAGGCAGGCGCTGTACTGGGCCCCTCTGATTCCAGGCTCAAGGGGATCGATTACCTCATAATGGTCGACAGGGCCGAACATAAATACAGCGCCCGGATTGTGAAGGCCGAAACCGGCGAGATCGTGGTGTCATGGACCGGTTTCATTGATGAGCTTGCAGAGAACTGCATAAGCAAGCTCGAGGGGGAGGTTTCGCTGAGAAACCTTGCAAACATGAAAAACGACGAGGGCATCGGCATTGAGGTTACCTTCTCAAGCGAATCCTATCGCGTCGGGAGCAAAATTGAATTCACGGTAATTTCAGATTCCGATGGTTTTCTCTACGTGCTCGATGTCCAGCCCGACGGCACTGTAATTGTCCTTGTGCCCAACCAGAACACAAAAGGGCCCATAGAGATAAAGGAGGGCGAGGTGGTGAGCATCCCGGGCAGGCTCGGTTTCAAGCTCAGGGCCGGACAGCCCTATGGTGTTGATACCATCAAGGTCGTGGTTACAAAAAAGAAGATAGATATATTCAGGTTCGGCCTGGTTTCGGGAAAGGATTATACCGAGGTCAAGGGGGATGACAGGGAGAAGCTTTCGAGGGGAGTGGTTGTTGAACTGGAGAACCTGCCGGCCTCGGACTGGGGCATCTCATCCTCTGAAATAAAAATTACAGAATAACAGGAGTTATGTAATGAAAAGAAAAATTACTCTTCTGCTGATTGCCGGCCTGGTTTCAGTTTTCAGTATGGCCGGCGCTGATGTTAAAGAGGATGAAATACAGGCATATATCGCCAGGCAGACAGAGATTTCCTATAAGGATTACGTCAGCTCGCGCGGCGTTGTGTCCAGTCCCGAGTGGGAAGCCGTAATCACCACTGCGTTCACAAAGCTCACTTCAAATTCGGGAGAAAGGGTGTTCAAGGTGTCTATATCGATAGTCAGGGACACGTCGTTCAACGCGATGTGTTTTGGCGGCGGACAGTTTGTGATCAATTCAGGGGCGCTTGATTTTTATGACGCTATGATCAACAAGCGGAGCGACAGGTCAAAGCTGGACCTTCAGCTTGAACGCGAACTCCTGGTGGCCCCGCTCATCGGGCATGAACTCGGTCATTACTATAACAGGCACTTTTACAAGATGCTGTTGAAATACATGGAACAGGTCAAAACGGCCGATAAAAATTTTATTCTCAGCGACCTGCAGTTTTCAGTTGCAAACGAGTACGAGGCCGATTACACCGGATGGCTCCTGCTGAAAAAGGCAAAGTACAATCCCGAACTCATGGCCTCGCTCCTTGAGATGCTGAGTGAAATGGAGCAGTCCATCAGGAAGGAATCGGGGTCTATCAGCTTTAACCAGTATTTTCTTACGCACCCATCTCCGCATAAACGCCTTGCACGGATACAGAACGACCGGCAGGAATACCACAAGATGGCGGCTGAACTTGAGCGCGTATTTGATGACGTCCAGGTGGGGATAAACCTTGAGAGGTCCATAGATTTTCTCGACAGGGCACTGAAGAAGAATCCGGGCAACATCTTCCTGAAGAAGGAGAGGGCCGTTGCCCTGCACAAGTTGTGGCTCACGACCGTCCCGGTTGCAGACCAGAAGGTGCGCGGCATACTCGACGCGCCATCGTTCAGGGATGAGATGCTGTCAAAGACTGAAAGGGAGAGGTCAAGGGGAGCCGGTGTTCCGGGTAACGAGGAGTACTATAAAAAAGCCCTGGCCGCATACAAGGGGATAGTCGATGACGCGGCAGACAACGGGTTTATTTCAAACTACGCGCTTCTCCTCGTCTATTCGGGCAATGCCGACGACAGGACAAAGGCGCAGCAGCTTGCGCTTAAAGCGGCTGAAAACGGGAAGACGATCTACCTCTACTCCAACTATGCCGTTGTCCTCTACCTGGCTGGTGAAAAGGACAAGGCGCTCAACCTCATAAGCCAGGTGGCTCAGAGCATAGACTCGCAGTACAAGGCAATATTCAACAAGGCCCGCACCGACAGCGATTACCTGGCCTTTGTCCAGCAGATGCAGAGGAACCTTGCCGTTGTGGGTGAACTTAATAAAAATTATGTACTCGATGATTTTACTCCCTACCTGAACTACGCGCTCATGGTCTGCTATTCCGGCGATAAGACTGTTGCGAAAACTGTTGCAACAAAATACATCAATGAATATGAAAACAAGTCCCAGTGGGCAGAGTACGTGTCGAAGCTCACGGGGATCAGCATCCCGAAACCCCCTGCAAGAAAATTCATTGCCTTCCAGGGAATTAAAATAGCCGACAACATAAAGGATGTTCTGGGGAAATGGGGCAAGGCAGACAGGATAGACTCTGTTGAGGCTAACGAGGAGAACTGGTATTATGGTACAAAAGGCGTCTCGCTCCTCATAATCGATGGCGTGGTTAACCAGATCGACCTGCAGTCAAAGAGCGGTATCAAAATAGATAACGGGATCGGTGTCGGCTCCACCAGGATAGAGATCGAAAAGGCGGCAGGGAGGCATAAATACATCAGGAGCGGGTTCTATGTCTATGAAGGTGACCAGAACATGGCCGTGGTGTACGTCAGGGATGTGGCCATCAGGATAATATTGTTCCCCTGAAAAATCCATTTCATATACATACTGTTATTTTATAGCCCGTGTCAGGGGCAGGCTTTGCCTGCCCCTGACACGGTTTCGGCCTGAACATTTTTTTTCTCAGAAAACTGAAATCATGCATCATCCGGGTAAATCCTTCAGAGAAAATTTTTTTAAATATTAATTTCATGCGTCTAAATAACCATAGAGGGAGAAACGGTTTTCAAAACATGGAGAGTATAACCTCAGAAAAAATTACCGCGGAATTTGTCAGGGATTCAGGCGGCGATGTGCTGCTGAAGACAGTGTATGATGAATACGGGAAGTATCTTTACTGGATACTCTTCAGTCACCTCGGCAGGGACCACGCAAGGAGCGCAGAGGTGTTTAACGACCTGTTTGTTGAGCTGGCCGAGAAAGACTGCAGGAGGCTGCGGATGTTCCAGGGGCGTTCATCCTTCCGAACTTACCTGACCTCTGTCTGGCGCAACATGCTCATTGACCTGCTGCGCAAAAAAGGGAATGAGTCTCTTGTGGATTATGTTGACCCTGGGATGATGGAATCCGTCATGAGCTGTAACAGTGACAGCATGACCCCTGAAATGGGTTTTATACAGGGTGAGAACGAGGCCGGGATCAGAAAGCTGCTCAGTGAGGCCATGCGAATGGTGGATGGCCTGACACCTGACGAGAAGATGGTGCTGAGGCTCAGGATCAACCAGGGCAGAAAGTTCGAAGATATTAACCGGATGACAGGCATAAAAAATTCGAATTACATGTTCAGGGCAGCCATGCAGCGGATCAGGAATTCGATGACAGAAGAGAGCCGGGAAGTTTTTATGAATATTATTGAGGAGCGATAGGATTATGAGATGCCTGACTGACGAGCAGATTGCCATATACCTGGACCAGAGGCGGGCAGACCCGGGGTATAACCTGATTAGGGAACATCTTAACAATTGTGATTCATGCCTGTCGCGGATGACTTCTGTGTATGATGATATGAAATATCCATGCAGCGCCGCGGACAGTACTGATATCCCGCAAATGCCCCGGCCATCTGCGCGGGTGATAAGGCACGGGATATTTTTTAAGGTCAGGTACATTTTGCCAGCTGCTGCGGCAGCTGCTGCGGTTTTCTTTGTTATTTACCTGAGTTTTGTCGCACCGGTAAGGGTTGATGAACACAAAATGATATCGGATGATAAAACCATTGATGATGTTAAGAAGAATATGCACAATAGGCCCGGAGTATTTTCGATTAAAATACCCGGAAGAACCATTGGTCTAATGCGCAAAGATCTGGGGATTTTTTCTTTTGATGCTTCGGTCCAGTCAGCTGTGCCGCTTTATGGCAGCAGTGAGGGCGATAACAAAAAAGAACGGACTGTGGAGGAGCGGCTTGCAAGGGAGAGGCGTTTCATGCTGATTAAATGCGGTTACATCTACTTCATCCTGAAACAATCAGGAGATGTTTCAGGGCTTGATTCATGGAGCATTCTTCTTGAGGTATGTTTTCCCGGGCTTGAGCTGAAGGACCTGTCAGGGGAAAAGACCGCGAAGTTTGAAAACGGGATTATTTCAGGGGATAGCGCTGACAGGGAGGATTTTATAAGGGGATTCGTTCTGGCATATTATATTTACACTGTCAGGTCAGGCGAAGCTGTGGTCGGTGCTGAATTGCAGGAGCTTGTGCATACGTATCTTAAAAATGAAAAACTTCTGCGCATTGATGAAATGGTAGCAGCAGAAGGGGATAACCGTACGGCCTGTGCTGAAAGGATCAGCGGATACTTCGTGAAATAATGATTAATGAAGCAAGCAATATTATAACAGGGGTTATGCATGAAAGCTTTATATTTGTCGATGGTAATAGGACTAGCAGCAGGGAGCGTTGATATTTTACCCATGCTGATGCAGCGTATGGACAGGAGGGCCATCTTTTCGGCATTCCTGCAGTATTTTTTCCTTTCAATAATAATTGTAAATATAGACCTTCCGGGAATAGCATGGTGGCTTGAAGGGGGCATGATCTCACTTGCAATGGCAATCCCGATAATCATTATTGTATCCGCAGTTGATAAAAAAGCCGCACCTGCCATAGCAACGATGTCTATACTGCTCGGGACCCTCATATCGGTTGCGGGGCATTATCTTGTATGATCGGTGCCTTAACTGAGCAGTATATTTTACCATGACACTTTTATCTGACATTTTACTGAAAAGGTCAGATTCCGCCCTTTCCCGGCAGGATGATTATCTTCCTGTGAACCTGAATTTTCCAAACAAAAAATTGACATTTCGCCGTCCATCCCTGAAAATGTACCAGAGGATATTCCCTGAATGCTTCTTGAAAAAATCAACAGCCCGGAAGACCTGAAAAAGCTGTCAGTAGAGGAGATGACCCTTCTGTCCGAAGAGGTGCGCTCCTACATGCTCGACGTCATTTCTGTTAACGGCGGGCACCTGGCCTCATCCCTGGGTGTAGTTGAACTTACGGTGGCGCTGCACCATGTATTCAATACTCCTGAAGACAAACTGATCTGGGACGTGGGCCACCAGGCCTATGCCCACAAGATACTTACCGGCAGGCGGGAGGATTTCCGGGCCATCAGGAGGCGCGGCGGCATTAGCGGTTTCCCCAAGCGCAATGAATCGGTCTATGACCCCTACGATGTGGGGCACAGCAGCACAAGCATATCGCTTGCAGTTGGCGAGGCCGTGGGCCGCGACCTTGCGGGCAAAAACTACAAGGTTGTAGCTATCATCGGCGACGGATCACTTACCGGGGGCATGGCATTCGAGGCCCTTAACCATATAGGTCACATAGGCAACGATGTGATTATAATTCTCAACGACAATGAGCACTCCATATCCGAGAACGTCGGCGCCATCTCCACATACCTTACAGAGATGATCTCCGGGAGCTTTTACAACAGGTTCAGAAAGAAATCAATGAACATGGTCAAGTCTATCCC
>CAYTSF010000020.1:22867-24219 GCA_964440335.1 uncultured Leptospirales bacterium | reverse complement strand
GGCAGGACGCTGGCATCCATCGCATTAAAAGACAAATCCGTTGTGGCAGTGACAGCCGCTATGAAGGAGGGGACCGGCCTGGCCGAATTTGAAAAAGTCGCGCCCGAAAGGATCTTTGATGTGGGCATAGCCGAGCAGCATGCCGTTACCTTCTCAGCCGCGCTTGCCTCAACCGGCGCTCGACCATTTGTGGCAATATACTCGACTTTCCTCCAGCGCGCCCTTGACCAGATAATACATGATACTGCCCTGATGAACCTGCCTGTACGCTTTCTCATAGACCGTGCAGGCATCGTTGGCGAGGACGGTGAGACCCACCACGGGCTCTTTGATATTTCAATGATGCGGAATGTTCCAAACATGATGCTGTTCGCGCCGTCAGACGGCGCCGAGCTCCGCGACATGATATACTACGCCCATGAGCACGACAGCGGGCCACTTGCGATCCGTTATCCCAGGGGTACGGCTGCAAGGGAGCGGCTCAATGTTGAGGAGCACCGGCCCTTTGTCCCTGGCAGGATTAAGGTCATGACCAGGGGGAGCGACCTTGCAATTATCGCAGCGGGTGACATGGTTGCCATAGCACGTGAACTGGGAAGCATGCTCGAAGGGGAGGGAGTCAGTTCATCTGTGGTGAATGTACTTTCAATAAAACCGCTTGATGTTAAAGGGATAGAAAAAGCAATTAGCGGATGCAAAAAGTTTATCACTTTAGAGAACGCGTATTCCAGCGGCGGCCTGGGCGAGTACATATACTCTCAGATTGAGCCCTCACTGTGCGTAAAAAGAATTGCATGCGCCGGGTTCCCTGACAGGTTTATCAGCCATGGCACTGCAGGTGAACTCTTCGCCGATTACGGGATAGACGCGGCAACCCTGTCAGGTCATGTGCTGTCACACTTTAAACGAAGAAGTGCTGTAAAGCCCCGGATTAAAACCAGGGCCGGGAAATAGAACAGCCTGTCACCGGCAGGTCATTCCCCCATATTTACAACTCTTTGAAGCTCTTTTGCCTTGTTGCTTATGAGCATAATAAACGTGAGGATCTTTTCATTTGCGCCGGCAATCTCCTGGGCCATCTCGGAAAGCCTTTCAACGGTCTTCATCGTTTCTGACATTGATGTCTTCTGTTCATTGGTGGAGTTTACAATCTCGCCCGACATCTTCTCGATGATTTCACTCTGGCTTATTACCATATCCAGCGCGTTGTTCTGTGTTACCATTATTTTGCGCACCGACTCGACGTTGTTCTGAATTGTTCCGATCATCCTGAACACCACATCGGTTGAGGAACTGGTGTTGCTCATAATGCTCGCGCCCTCTTCAATATCGCTGATAATCTTTGCCACCTG
>CAYTSF010000020.1:8957-22767 GCA_964440335.1 uncultured Leptospirales bacterium | reverse complement strand
CGCTTTCTTTTATCATGTTTTTCTGCGCATCAGAAAGGGCACCTACAAATTCCCTGGATTTTTTCCCTTCCTCTCTCTGGTTTATGTTGGAGTCATAGATATTATCAGTGGCAGCGACGAGCTCTTCGAAAGTGGCTGACATCTGGCTGCTTGAGGATGCCTGTTCCAGCGAGACCTTGCCGAACATTTCGGTGATGTTTTTAAGTTCATCGCTCATCTTCATGAATTCAGCAGTAAGCGAGTTTGCGCTGAAGACTATGCCTTCCAGGGTCTCGGCCCTCTCCTTTATAAACTCCTCGTCTTTCCTGGATTTTTCAAGCAGGAGTGTCTGGGTCACCTGCATGTTGTTGATTTTATCCGCAAGACCCAGGGAGAGGAGGATTACGACCAGTGAAGATCCTATCTGAAGGCTCCACTGTGTCAGGAACATGAGCGGCAGTATGTCGAATGTTTTCAGAACATAAAGTACAATTCCGATAATCAGGCCCGTAAATCCAAGGACATAGAACTTTGCCTCCCTTGACCCTCTGATCATGGCATATATAACGCCCGCGTACCATATAACAGCGCCGATGGCTATAAAGGCCGTAGCCAGTTTAATGGCTATGGAATACTTTATTGTAAGGCTGAGCACCGCTATGACCCCTGACGGAAACGCAACCAGCAGAAGCATGATCTTGTCAAGCCCCGGGAATTTCGTTTTTGCCTCCAGGGAACTTCTGATGAATAGCACTACAAACAGCAGTGAGAGCACTATGAAAAACGGCAGTGAATTGTTGGCCCACCAGATAGCGTTGGGCCACAGGTACTGGAAAGCGTGTCCGTTCAGCGACATCTGCATAAGGATGTAGGATATGATGAACAGAACATAAAGCACATAATTTTTATCCCGTGTGGACAGGTATATGAGCAGATTGTACAGAGCCATTACTATCATGAGGCCGTAATAGATCCATAATACGGGCATTTCGCTGTTTATCTTTGAGAAGAAAGATTTCTGCGACATCATGAGCGGCTCAAAGTTTATAGCGCTTGATGTCTGTATCCGCAGATAATATGTTTTTGTACCCGGTGAATCCACGAGGTGAAAAACAAAACCGGTATTATCCACGTCCCTGTGGCTGAAGGGAAGGTGGTCCCCAGTTTCAATTGCACTGTATTTTCCCTCATCTGAAGGAGTATATAGTATTATTGAATCGAGCATGGGGTATGATATCTCCAGGTACCAGGATTCTGTTCCCGGAGTTGCGTTTTCAACAGTGAACCTGAACCAGAATGCGGATTTCAGAAAGCCGAAATTGACCGCATCATCTTTGTTGAGTTTCCAGTTTGCGTTTTTCTGCGCATCTTCCAGGGTCATTTTTCCGGACGGATCTTCAAGGAATTCCATTGACCTGCCGATTTTCATCCGCTGAAAATTTTCATTGATAATGTTCTTGGGTGCTGGTAGTGCGTTTACAGGGTAAATGAAGATTATGAAGAGTATTACGGCAACATGCCTTGGTTTCATCAATACACTCCGCTTGTGATATGAAATACCGGTGTTTATGTTGTTAAACATTGTTTGCATAGTGTCAATCATTATTTTACTATATGATTAAATAGCGCATTTTAAACGGCTGTTAGATATTCCTTGACATATGTTCATGTTATTCATACTATTAAACAGGCTTTTGCCCGTTATACCCATAATAAATTGGTATTACACAGTTGCATTATCTCCGCCCGCCATAGGCGGTGAACATATAATCAGGTGTTAATCCATTTTATGAACAGTATAAACAATCAATTATGCCGCGGAGGAACAGATGCAGATCAGCCTTGGAACAAGGATTATCATTTTCGTAGGCAGTTCAATAATCCTCTGCTCGGTAGTGGCAAGCGGCATTTACTACAGGCAGTATGTGAGGCAGCTCGATAATGACATACAGGAAAAACTTGCCACGGGCATAATGCTTGCGAAAGAACTTACTGACATGAATGGATTTGACACGCTTACCCTTCCTGAGTCACAGGGAAATGATTATTATGCTGCAACCATGTCGCAACTTGTTAAAATAAGAAACGTATTCCATTTCCGGTCAGTTTATTTAATCAAATTTGAAAAGGGGAGATGGATTATCCTGTTTGATACCGGGGTAGCCGGGAATATAAACAGGCAGAACAGGACTTCTCTTGCAGAGTATGAGAATCCCCCGGCAGAACTTTCGTCAGCACTGACAACGGGAACCATTACAATGGCCGGTAAACCGCGCACGGATGGATACGGCACATTCCTTTCGGCATTCCTTCCGGTGAAGATTGGTGGTACTGATATTGTAATCGGCGCTGATTTTGATATAAAGGATGTTAAGCACAGGAAGAACATGGCTTTTCTCCTCTTCGCGGGGATAATCTGCGGGATACTGGTTATTGCTGCTGCCCTTATCTTTTACCTCAGGGGGATAATACTGAAGCCCATACTCGGTATAATAAACAGCATCAGCAGGTCGGCAAAAAGCAGGGACCTGACCCGCAGGATAGAGGTGAAATCCGCTGATGAGATGGGAAGGCTCGCGTCCAACTTTAACAGCTTTATTGAAAGCAGCGCCGGGTTCCTTAAAGAGCTGAGCATGCTAACTGATGAGATGGCATCTGCATCGGAACAGCTTGCCGGCGTCAGTTCATCATTTACCGGAACAACAAAAAACCAGGCCGACGGTTCCGGCAGGATGATCGGATCAATAGAAAAGATCTCTGACCTTATAAATAATATAGCCGGGCTCTCGGGTGAGCAGCTTGAGATATTTGTTTCGCAGAGAAAGCTCATCGGTGAGCTCTACGATGGGATAAAAAATGTAAATACCCAGGCCGACATGGGCATGGAACTCTCTGAAACGGTTGCAGGGAGGGCGCGCAACGGCGAGGTCTCCCTGACGGGAATAAACGCGAGCATGGGCAGGCTCATGGACAGCTCCGGCGACATGATAAAGATAATCGAAATAATTAACGATATATCCGACCGCATTAACCTACTTTCGCTTAACGCCTCAATTGAGGCTGCGCGTGCCGGAGATGCGGGCCGCGGATTTGCCGTTGTCGCAGAGGAGATATCCAAGCTGGCAGACCAGACTGCCAGCAGCACAAAAAACATAGATTCCCTCATCAGGGTAAACAGCGACGAGATTACCCGCGAAATTGAAAACATCAATGCAACCACGCGCATCCTCACAGAGATCATAGAGGGTGTCAGCGAGATGAAGTCCGAGGTTGCCCAGATGCAGCAGTCAACAAGGGAGCAGCTATCGATCGCTGAGAAGGTGAGGAACAACGCGGGCAACATCTTCAGGCGGGCAGAGGATATAAACATGATTGCCGGTACGCAGAAGGGCGAGGTGGATGAGATCAATCGTTCGGTGTCGGACATAGGCAATTTGAACCAGTCAGTTGTAAGCGGGGCGGGTGAAATAGCGTCAAGCTCAGAAAGAATTGCAGCCATGGCCCTGCGCCTCAGGGAGAGGATTTCGCTGTTCAGGTTCTGATTATGTTATATCCGCGCTGTTCATTCACTCCGGTGAGCGGGCGGGTTCCATGCGCGTAAACCGGTTAAAATGTTGCCTTGACAACCGGGGGATCAGCGGTATTATTTGGCGGAATACAGGGGTGTGTATCATGAAAAGATTGCTGGTATCTCTTTTTCTCATTGTTCTGGTTGCCGGATGCGGAAAATCCGGTAGCGAAAAAAGAATACAGGTTGTCACAACCATGTTTCCCCTTTATGATTTTGCCCGCAGCGTAGCCGGGGACAGGGCGGATGTGAAACTCCTTCTTGCTCCAGGAGCAGAGTCCCACGCATACAGGCCTTCACCTGAAGATATAAACCTGATAAAAAAGTGCGACATATTTATTTTTACCGGCAGGGAGATGGAGTCCTGGGTGCCTGAACTCATTGCTTCCATGGCAGGCAAAGGCCCTTTTGTCATTGATGGCTCTGCAGTTGCCGGCAAGAGGATGCTTCAGGGGAGCGTGACGGATGATGACAGGGAGGACCTGAACCATACCGGCATTGACCCCCATATATGGCTCGACTTCAGCATTGACATGGATATTATCGATACCATACGCGCTGCCCTGTGTTCCCGTGACCCCGATGGAACCGAGTATTACACATCAAATGCAGCAGTCTACAGAACGCGTCTTGCGCAGCTGGACCTCAAGTACAGGGAGACCGTGAGAAGGTGCAATTACAGGACAATACTCTACGCGGGCCATTATTCCCTTGGTTACCTCTGCGCAAGGTACGGCCTCAAGCTCTCTTCGCCTTACAGGGGATTTGCCCCGTATCCTGATCCCACATCGAGGAGCATTGCCGAACTGAACATTAAAATCGGCCTGACAGGCATAAACTATATTTTCTGCGAGGAGATCGTGGAACCCAGGGTCGCAAAAATTATATCCGAAGAGACAAAGGCAAAGATCCTTCTCTTTCATGCCGGTCATAACCTGACCCAAAAGGAATACGATGCAGGCATGGACTTTGTTCGGATAATGGATGATAACCTGGAAAGCCTCAAAGTGGGACTATTCTACCTGTGATAAATCCTTCATGTTTTTTTTATGCCAATAAATTGTAATGGACAAACAACTGATTTAAAGTTTGACTTTGTTTATCTGTAATAATTCCGGAATTAATAAATAGCATAAAATGCTGCTTTCACTTCCCGCCTTCCGCGTCTGAGTGTAAGAATATAATTTTATGCTGAAATAATCCTTAAGGAATTAGCGCCGCTTTACTACATTTTAAGGAATTATAAATATGAAACGTGTGATTTCTATTCTTCTGTTTTTTATGGGATCCGCAGTTCTACTGCCCTCAGCCCTGCTTGCCTCATCAGGCGAGAAAGCCGCAGCGGTGAATGTCTCTGTATACTGGTCGCTTCCCTTCGTGGGGATTCTTTTATGCATCGCGGTAATCCCCCTTATAAATGCGCACTTCTGGGAAAAAAACCTCTGGTGGATTTCACTGGGCGTATTCTGCCTGCCCATGGCTGTCATTTTCGGTTTTTTCATGGGAGATGTGCTCAGGGAGAAGACCTTGGAAAAGTGCCTCGAATACCTTTCGTTTATAATGCTCCTGGCATCGCTCTTTGTAATTTCAGGCGGGATACTCGTTAAAGGTAAACTGAGCGGTACGCCGGTGGTAAACAGCGTATTCCTGCTCATAGGAAGCATCATCGCGAGTTTTGTCGGAACAACCGGCGCCTCCATGCTTCTCATAAGACCCCTTATCCGTGCTAATAAGAACAGGAGGAAAAAAGCGCATATAGTTATATTCTTTATCTTCCTTGTGAGTAATATAGGCGGAGTTCTCACGCCCCTTGGCGACCCTCCGCTTTTCCTTGGCTATCTCCAGGGTGTCCCCTTCGAGTGGACATTCAGGCTGTTCCCTCAGTGGATATTTACATCAACGGTTGTTCTAATAATCTTTTTTATCATGGACAACATCATGTATAAAAAAGAACAGGCAATGCCTGCCAATGAGGCGGCCATGGATGATACATCCGAACCTGATCCCGGCGCGATAATCGCATCGATCAGCAGGGACCTGGAAACAGCAATAGGGATGCTCGACGTAGACAGGCATGTTGAAAAGGGTTCCATCAGCCTGAAGCTCCTGGTGGCAGTGAAAAAGCAGCTGGCATCGGCGCAGATCAGGCTTGCTGAACTTGGCGCAGCCAGGAGAACCGGCAGTGCAGGCATAGCAATTGATGGTAAAATAAACCTTATATTCCTGGCCGGCGTTGTATTCATAGTATTCATGCAGGGCTACCTGCTCAAGAGGTTCGCGTGGTGGCCCCATTTCGGGCCGCAGGAGGGGGGCATGCTGCTCATGCTTGCCTTCTCACTGCTCCTGACACCGGTTAAAAGCGAGCTGCGCGTTGAAAACGGTTTTACGTTCCAGCCCATAAAGGAGGTCGCTCTCATATTCGCGGGAATATTCGCTACAATGATACCTGCGCTTTACATCCTTGAGTTGAAGGGCGCGTCCCTCGGGATTGTCAAGCCGTGGCAGTTCTTCTGGGCTACGGGCGGGCTCTCGTCGTTCCTTGACAACGCTCCTACTTACCTTACATTCGTGTCTGTGGGCAAGTCGCTTCACCTGCCCAACACTCTGAATTTTGTTTTTAATGACGGAGGCACACTCACCACGCCCATACTTGCCGCTATCTCATGCGGGGCTGTTTTCATGGGAGCCAATACCTATATAGGCAACGGCCCCAACTTCATGGTGCGTTCAATAGCAGAGGAGCAGGGTGTGAAGATGCCGAGCTTCTTCGGTTACATGCTCTACTCATGCGCCGTGCTGATCCCCACATTTGTTATTGTGACATTTATTTTCTTCAGGTAGGAATTTATTATACATGAGGTCACAAAAAAACCGGCGCTGCCGGTTTTTTTGTGACCTCAAATACTTTCAGTCCCAGGTCATGAGGTCCAGGAGCCCGTTTATGATAGTCAGGGGGTGCGGCGGGTTGCCCGGTATGTAGAGGTCAATCTTATTCGTGTCGATGAACGACCTGTCTATGGCTTTACTCCCTGTCCATATGCCGCCGCTGATCGCGTCTGTTCCGGCCAGTATAATGATCTGCGGCGAGGGTGTTGAGTCGTGGCATATCTGCAGGGCCGCTGCCATATTTCTGGAAACCGGACCGGTTATTACTATGCCGTCTGCGTGTCTGGGCGATGCGACGAATTCTATGCCGAAACGGCCCATGTCGAATTGCACGTTCCCGGAGGCGTTCAGTTCCCATTCCGCGCTGTTATCGCCTGCGGCCGATACCTGCCGCAGCTTCATGGACCTTCCGCAGATTTTACGGATCTCCCTCCTCACTGCGCCCCTGTCAACGTGTACCGGCAGGTCGCTGCCCGCGCGTATGACCAGGTCTTCGCGCCTGTTCGCGCTGATCTTATGGTCAGATGTGAATATAATCTTTTCAGGGAAGGCGCGGCTGCACTCTCCGCAGAAGAGGCACCTGCCCAGGTCAATGGTAAGAGGCGCGGTACCAATGGCCTTAACCGGGCACATGGCCGCGACCTTTTTCTCATCAATTTTAACAGTTGTTATAACGGGCCGTCCCCTGAATGGGGCTGACAGTTCGGCCCCCCTTATGGATGGTATGTACTGCCTGCCGTTATGAAAGAAGACTGAAAGTGTCCTGAACATTTTTTACCTCACAGGTCGTGTCCGCAGTATGAAAGGTTGAAACTCTTGTTGCACAGCGGGAAGTCGGAAATCTCCTGGTTGCGCAGAGCCATGGCAAGACCGAACCAGTTGTGCATCGACGGGTCTTTCACGCGGTAACAGGAAATCTCCCCGTTTTTATCGGTTATTGCCGCATGGCATAGTTCACCGCGCCAGCCCTCGGAGAGCGATACGCACAGGCTGTTGCTTTTAAGCTTTCTGCCTTCGGTATCCGCTGCGGCAGCGTATGCCGGTATGGAACCGAGCATGTTCCGTATGGCCGCAAGGGACTGGCGTACCTCCATGTCGCGGAGCATTGCCCTTGCATAGACGTCGCCGGTCTTTATGATGACAGGCTCATGCCCGGTTGTCACGTAGTGGTCATGGGGGTGCGTTGAGCGTATGTCGCGTTTTATGCCGCAGCTCCTTGCTGCCATACCCACGAGTCCCATGGCCAGGGCATTCTCCCTGCTTACGCGGCCGGTCTTGTAAAACCTTGCCTGCACTCCGGGCATGTGGAAGAGCGTGTCAGCCATCTCGACGTAGTCCCTTTCGTATTCATCAAGTACCTTAATCAGCGATGAGGCGTGCCTGTCTGTGAACTGGTAGTTCACCCTGCCCGGGCGAACGAGGCCGCGCCCCAGCCTGTTGCCGCACCATGACTGCATGTAGTTGATGATGGGCGTGCGAAGCCTGCCGAAAACCGCGTTGCCAAGCTGGTACGCCACATCGCCCGAAAGCGCGGCAAGGTCGCCGGTGTGGATGGCGATGCGTTCAAGTTCCAGCGCAAGGGTGCGGCAGAACGACACGTGGCTGTCGGGCTTTATGCCTGCAAGGGATTCGTAGAGTCCAGCAAAGGTTGTTGCGTTGCCGATGGTTGTATCTCCCGCAACAGATTCGGCCAGCATTACTCTTTCGAGCATGATTTTCTTTGAAACAAAAAGTTCCTCTGCGCCCCTGTGCTGGTACCCCAGCTGTATCTCAAGGTGCAGCACCTTCTCGCCGTTGCATGAGAACCTGAAGTGCCCCGGCTCTATGACGCCGGCGTGTATGGGGCCCACACCCACTTCATGCAGTTCCTCTCCGTGCATGGAGAGGAAGGGGTGCCCGGCCATTTCAGGTTTCTTTTTGTCTCCGGTTTCAGGGTAGCGCAGCGGTTTGGGCCAGGGGTGGTCTGAGTATCTGATTCCGGTTGATTCAAGTATGGCGCGCTCAAAGGGATGGAAGGACCCGTGAAGCGCGGTGAGCGACATGAGAGGTTCGCGGGAATCAGCGCGCGTGGCCGAGCAGTGGAGCCAGCCTGACTCGTCATCTGACATGATACAGTATATGTTGTGGCCGCGGTCTGTCCGCGCGGCGAACATGTGGCTGCAGTGGTAACGTTCGTCAGAGGCCAGGCATGCATTGACCTCGAGGAATTCATCGTACCTGAGCACCGGCACTTTAGAGAGCGGGATGCTGTCGCGGTTCTTTATCTTTGCTGTGAGTTCTGTTTTGTTCTTCATCACTGGTTATCCTGTATCAGGGCAGAACCGTACCGGTTGCGGCCTGTATGATGTCGAGTATAGGTTTTGGAGGGCAGACTCCCATTACCATGATAAATACTATTATTGCAATCTGCGAGAGGGACTCGGTGAGTGCAGGCCGCTCGGCGGACTCGTAGTTAAATCCGGCAACAGGGGTGAATACGATCTTGAAAATCTTGCTGCCGAATGACCAGATTATGATGGTCAGGAGGAGCATCACTATGATCATGAGCCACGTATACCCTGACTGGAACATGGACTTAAAAATAAGGAACTCGCTGATAAAAAGGCCCGACGGAGGAACCGCTATGACACAGAAGAACCCGAAGAGGAGCACCATGGAACCGCTCACGTTGAGCTTCAGGTAGCCGCCCGTATCGTTCACCATTTTGCTGCCAAAGACCCTGTAGGCAATACCGGTCTGGTAGAATATGGCTGCTTTTATGAAGGAGTGAAGGATAAGATGGAACAGCGCGGCGAACATGCCGATACCGCCCATGGCAAGACCAAGCATGATGATCCCCATATGTTCAACGCTGGAGTAGGCCAGCATACGCTTGTAGTTCTCCACCTTTATCATGTAAACCGCGGCGATGAATATTGACACCGCTGCGCTTATCATGATGATCGACCTGGCCCAGTTCGCCGATCCCGTGAGCATGACAACCTGGTATGTCCTGAATATACCGCAGAACCCCACGTTCATGAGGCCGCTGGCAAAGAGCGCGCCTGCCGGTGACGGCGACTTGTCCTTGGCGTCTATACCCGCGGTGTACATGGGGAAGAGCCCTGCCTTGGCCGTGAACCCGGTGAATATGAAGAGGAATCCCATTTTTGTCCAGAATGGGTCGAGCTTCGCAGCGTTAGCAGCCAGGTCGGAATAGGTGAGCTCCTTGAGACCGGCCCCTTCAGCTGCGATGCCAAGGAAGAGGATGCCGATGAAGACGAAGGTGATGCTTATGGTGCAGACGAAAATGTACTTCCATGTGCCTTCCAGTGCGAGCTCTGTGCGCAGGTAGTATATGAGGAACGACGCGGCAATGGTTGTTATCTCGACAAAGACCCATGTTATGGCAATGTGGTTGGCGCAGTACGCGCATGACAGTGCGGCAACAAGCAGCACCATGGCGGCGTAGTAGAAGTTCCTTTCACGCGCCTCTTTCTGCCTCCATTTTAAATAGGCAAAGCTGTGGTAGATCGAGAGCGCGGATATAAAGAATAGAACGGTAATGAATATCACTGCCAGGTTGTCGGCAGAGAAGTACCAGAAACCGGTACCCCTGTGAGTGATCACGTAGCAGGTGAATATTCCCTGCAATAAAACGAAAAATGAAAGCAGCGCGATCTTTACAGGCCTGAGCCTGTTGAAAGCCAGTGCTGCGCCGGTTAAAAATGAACATATGAAGTATATCTTTAACATATCCTAGTCCTTCAGGCTCCTGAGTTTTGAAACGTCGCCGTCCTTGAAAACATCGCCAATCCTGTTCAGGAAAATCCCCAGGGTGAGGACGCCCACAAAAACGTCGAGCAGTATCCCCATGTTCACCATCATCGGCATCTCGTTGCCGACCGCAAGCGAGAGGATGAATACTCCGTTCTCGATGACGAGATACCCCATAACGTGTGTTATTATTTTTCTGCGCGTCATGATTATGTAAAGCCCGGTAAATATGGTCGAGAGCGATACCACGAAGAAGAGGTTCTCGAGGATGCTGTATCCAGAGGCGTACGACAGAAAAAATATAAGTATTACCGAGCTTACCATTATTACCAGCGATACGAAAGTAGGTACCAGCGGCTCGGCCTCGCGGGTGATGTTATTGCGCTTTAAGATGTAGGCCAGGAATGCAGGTATGGCGATGGCCTTGACAATGACTGTTTCTGTTAGTATGAATGCGAAGTTGGCCCAGTGCATGGAGGTGAGCGAAAAGTATGCCGCTCCGAAAAGCAGAAGGCCCTGTATGGCAAGGAACTGTATGTAAGTCACAAGCCTCCAGGCGGTTATGAGGAAGAAGAGGGATGCTATGAAAATCAGCAGTATGAGGTTTACCATGGCATTTTCCCCCTTATCCCTGCGACGTGCATCACCGCGAGGAACACAAGCAGCGTGGCAGTGGTGATTGTGTATATGAACTGAGGGTTGTTCTTCATCCTGAACCTGGACATGAACGATTCGACGAGCCCTGTAAATACCGCATAAACCACCTGTATACCAAGAAACAGCGCGGCATAAACCGCAAGCCCTGCCGTGGGCCTTATCATCAGGTTCGCGATTATCGCGCCGAACATGGCGAACTTGAGGCACACCCCGTACATTATGAGCCCCAGGTCAAATCCGCTGTTGTCCAGGATCATGACCTCATGTATCATGGTAAGCTCAAGGTGCGTTCGCGGATCATCAACCGGCATGCGGCTGTTTTCGACCATGCCTGTGAGCATGACTATCACAGCGGCCAGGCCTGAAATGGTGAAGCTCACCGCTGCCGGAAGGTTCGCGCCGTGCAGGCTGCCGAATATTGACGCGAAGGATGTGCTCCCTGTAAGAAGCGCGAAGGAGCCCATGAGCATGAAGAGCGCCGGCTCCATGAAGAGCGAGAAGAGCGCCTCCCTGCTGGCCCCCATTCCCTCAAAAGGGCTGCCCGTATCAAGGGCGGATATGACCATGAAAAACTTGCCCAGGGCCATGGTGTAGATGAAGAATACAAAGTCGTAATTGAACGACAGCAGGCCCGGACGCTGGCCCAGTGGTATGCAGAGGGCCGCTGTAATGAGCGAAGCGATGTATATGGTCGGGGCTATCCGGAAGATGGGGCCTGTTGTTTCGCCATATACCGGGCCCTTCTTCAGATTCCTTGCAATGTCGCGCAGGGGCTGCAATACGCCGGGCCCCTTTCTCCCCGCAGCGATGCTCTTGACGCGGGCGATGATTCCCGTAAAAAATAAACTTGCTGTAATTATGAGAATAATTGCTTCCATTGAATTACCCCAGGGCCAGGAATGATATGAAGAATGAAAATATTGCTTGCCTGAAAGTGAATGCCAGGATCGCTATGATGAAAAGCACGCCGTAGAGTATATAGTACTGTACCAGTCCGTTCTGGAGAAAACTGAATACGCCCAGCAGCCTGGCGAAGCGGTTCAGGTTGTGGTCAATGAGCTTCTCCTCGATCTTATCGTATGTGTGTGACCTGAATGTGCCGGGCGCAGGGAAAAGCCCTTTAAGTTCAGGTGACTCTGCGTGTACTCGCAGTACGGGCGAGGCTATGTTGATGTAGCTCTGGACAAAGGATGTGGCTGTGTACTGTATGCGCGGGCTCCCGCCTGTGTATCCGCATCCCCATACCGGTGACCTGCGCTGCCCGGTCTGTCGCATGACAAGGTGCCTGGCTGTAAAAATCAGCGCGCAGATGATGAGAATTATGGCACCGCCCGCCGAGATGGAATTCATGGCCGATGATGATGGCGCCGGGGCGCCTGCGAGCGCTGTATTCTGCAGGAGCATGGATGCGGGAATGGAAACCAGTTTAACAAATGGCGCGGGAACAAGTCCGATGGATAGTATGAGAAACAGGACAATACACTGCGGTACCATTGCCCCCTTTTCAACTTCACCGCAGTCTTCAGGCAGGTGGTGACGGGGCGTGCCCAGGAAAACTATGCCGAAGGCCTTGGTGAAGCAGAGGAATGCAAGTCCCCCCACCATTACAAGCCCGAATATGCAGCAGAGCATGAGCATAGATACAGGCTGCGCTCCGGAGCTGAGGCCCGTGTACATTGAACTGTATATGAGAAATTCCGATATAAACCCGTTGAAGGGAGGGAGCCCTGTTATGGCAAGCGCAGGTACCAGGAAAAACGCCGCAGTGAAGGGCATGATCTTCATGAGCCCGCCAAGCTCCTCGATGTTGACCCTGTGGGCCATGCGATAAACAGTGCCGGTTGTGTAAAAGAGCAGCGACTTGAAGAGTGAATGGTTCAGGGTGTGGAGGAGCGCACCGCAGTACCCGGCCATTGCCACTGTCGCGTTGCCCATGCCTGTGCCCATGAGCCCCAGGCCCATGCCCATCCCTATTATGCCGATGTTTTCTATGCTGTGATAGGCAAGGAGCCTTTTGAGGTTATGCTGGATGATCGCCAGCATAACGCCGTAGAGGGCGGACATTACCGATATGATTAGTATAAAACGTCCCATCTGAAGCATGTTGCCCTGGCACAGGGGGAGAGACCTGAATATGCCGTATATCCCCATCTTAATAATCACGCCTGACATTACACCCGAAACATGGGACGGAGCAGCCGGGTGTGCCCAGGGGAGCCATGTATGAAACGGCACAAACCCGGCCTTGAACGCAAAGCCTGTGAACAATATGATGAATGGCCAGGGCCCCATACCCGCGGCACCGGAGCGTGCAGATGCAAAAATCTGATGCATGTCTGTGGAGCCAGCGGCAGATCCTGCCCAAATGAATCCGGTAATTATAAGCAGCACGCAGATGTGCGACTGGATAAAGTAGTTCATGCCGGCACGGAGGGTCTGCTTCTTTTCGCTGTCGTAGATCACGAGCAGAAATGCCGAGACCGTCATGACCTCCCAGCACATGATAAAGGCGATGATGTTCTGTAATATGCATACGCCCGACATGCCTGCCTGTAGCACCAGGAAGGATGACCAGTGCATTGAATCCCTGTGCGACGGAACATCATTCCCGTACATCCTCATGTAAAAAGAACCGTACCAGGCCCCTGTAATGAGAGTGATGTTGACCACAATAAGGAAGAATGCAGAGAGCGCATCTATCCGCAGCGGCAGCAGCCCGAAAGGAAAGCCGCAGTGAAGAATAAACTCAATGGTTCCATACCGCAGGGCGGTAATCGCGGATATGAAGTGAAGTGCGCCTGCAACTATGACAAAAGGGAGAGCTGCGGTTTTTTTCAGTCTTTGCGGCAGAGACAGGATCAGTAATACACCGCAAACGGTTACTGCGTATGACAAAAGTGTATACTTCATGGAAGGTTACCGGCTTATATTATTTTTAATATTACAATTAAAGATTATAATAAT
>CAYTSF010000020.1:0-8857 GCA_964440335.1 uncultured Leptospirales bacterium | reverse complement strand
GAAAGATGAAATAACACGCTGGGCCAAACTTTACGAGGCGGGAGCGGACTCGATCATGGCAGAGGCCGCAGAGAAAAAGACCAACATGGTGGAGACCACGTTTAACTGGGACGAAGAGGGGAAATCCAACATACTCTCCGGTTACGCTGCAATCATGGATGGAGACGCATACCTGGGGCTACTGGGGCTTGATATATCCGACAAAAACGTCAGCATGATGCTGAGGAAGACACTCATTATATACATAGTAATTTCGGTTGCAGCTGTGGTGGCAGCGGTCATCGTTACTCTTATCATGAGCAGGATGATCAGCGTACCGCTTCGCCGCCTGGTCATGAGCCTTCACGACATGGCGGAGGGGGAGGGGGACCTCACATCAAAGCTGCGCGTCACTTCCAGTGATGAACTGGGGCAGGCGGCGCGCGAGTTTAACAGGTTCACAGGAAAGCTCCGCGAGGTAATATCGCAGATTAAGGTGATATCCGCTGACCTCAAGTCTTCTACTGGCGCGATAAGCGATTCGATCAACGACCTCTCCGCGAACCTGAACCTTCAGTCAGGCCTTGAAAACGATGTAACAGCAGGAAGCACCAGCATAAAATCCAGCGTGTCAATGCTTGCCATGAACGCAGACGTGCAGGCCAACGGGTTCATGGCATTGTCGGGCAGGCTCATGGACCTTTCAAAATCGATCACGGGACTTGCCAAGGAATCCAAACTGGCATCGAAACTTACAGGCACCATAACCGGCAATGTCATAAAGGGAAGGGACTCGCTCCAGGCGGCCAGCGGGATCATGGACAGCATAAATAAAAGTTCAGAAGAGATGACAGGTATTGCGGGCATCATCAGCGATATATCGGACCAGATAAACCTGCTGTCGCTCAATGCGGCCATCGAGTCAGCAAGGGCAGGCGAGGCAGGCCGGGGATTTGCCGTAGTGGCGGACGAAATATCAAAGCTGGCAGACAAGACAGCGTTTAACGTAAAGGACATAGACCGGATTATCAGGGGCAATTCGCAGCTCATCGCCGGAGGTATGAACAGCATCAATTCGATGATGGAACTTTTCGGCGCGGTAGTAAACGACATAGGGCAGATATCAGGGCTCATCGAGAAGATAACCAGTTACATGGACGAGCAGTCCAGGTACGATGAGCAGGTGCACAAAGAGTCCGATACAATGAAATCCATAGTGGCCGAAATCCATGAGCTGGTCGAAGAGCACGGGCACTCCGTAGACTCAATCATAAACTCCCTTAATTCAATAAGCCAGCTTTCATCAGGCAACAGCGAGGCATCGGCGGCCATTAATAATTCCGCAAAAGAGATCGCATCGTTTACAGATGACCTTATAAAGCTGATGACTTACTTCAGGGTCGGCTCGGACAGCTGGGAGTAACATTTACCGCGCATTATAATCATAGAATTGTTTTAGCGCGGCTAAAAAATTCTTGCCATGGAGAAAGCAGGGCAGCATGATCCATAAAAAAGCACATCAATGAAAAGAAAAAAATACATCATACCCCTTTTGTGCATTGCAGCAGCCGCGTTCATATCTGTGCATGGAGACGCCGTGGCCGACGGATACAGTCCCATAGGGTTCCGCGAAATATGGGCCTACATGATGCGCGGCGATGAAAAAAAATTCACCGGCAGCGAACCGGTTACGGACGTATGCTATTTCAGCGCCGGAATCACCTACAGGGGCGGCCTGACCTCGCATGTGTCGCCGCCGAATCTCAGGTCTGGCGGATTCAGGAGGCGCATACACCTTGTTATTGCCAACCTTGACAACGCCGCGCTCATGCACTTCTGCCTTGACCCCAGGTATGGCATAAGGGACAACCTTGTGGCAGAGATTGTGGCGCAGTCCGATGGATTTGACGGCATACAGATAGACTTCGAGGCTGTACAGAACGAGGATGCCGCACACTTTGCCGATTTTCTGCGCCTGCTTAAATCGAGCCTGGACCCCGGCAAGATATTCAGCGTGGCCCTGCCCGCAAGGCGCAAAAAGGTCAATGACGCGTATAATTATTCCGTCATATCCGCCATAGCCGACAGGGTAATGGTAATGGCATACGACCAGCACTGGAGTTCCAGCAGCCCCGGCCCTGTGGCCTCGCTGGAGTGGTGCAGGGGGGTGGTGAAGTACTGCAATCAGGTAGTGCCCGAGGGGAAGCTGGTCATGGGGCTTCCGCTTTACGGCAGGGCGTGGCAGAAGAACGGTTACAGCAGGGCAGTGCGCTGGTTCGATGTTGAAAAAATACTCTCAAGGGATGACGCGAAGTTTGAATACTCAGTGGAGACCGGGTGGGTCATCAGGTGCGACGAAAAGGTTGCCGTGGTGGTATACTTTGACGATATCACCGCGATACGTGAGAAACTTTTACTCTACAAAAACTATACAGACGCAGTGGCATTCTGGAGGTTCGGAATGGAGAACAACGAGCTCTGGGAGATTATAAAGATAGACAGGTCGGTTGACAATGACCTGGCCGGTGAGAGTTATGAAAATGGCCGGGACTGAGAAGATCGGGAACAAAACCAGCCCGCACAACAGGGAATAAAAAAAGCCCCCCGGCGGGGAGCTTTCTGGTTCTGATTACGCAGATACGTAGTTATATTACTGCGACCTGGACAGCCCTTGGGCCCCTGTCTGTGTTTTCAATTTCAAATTCAACTTTCGCGCCTTCTTTAAGGGACTTAAAACCCTTACCCATTATGCTTGAGTGGTGAACAAAATAATCCTTACCATCTGTAGCAGAAATGAAACCAAAACCCTTCTGATCGTTAAACCATTTTACTGTACCTTGAGACATTACATTTACTCCTGAGTTTTAATCGGGATTGCCCGGTGCGAATTAGCCAAAATTTCCTGAAGATTACCTGTGTGGATGGTGGTAAATAAACAGAATATTTTTTAAACTGAACCGCTACATCACCAACATATAAAAAAGAAAACAAAAGTCAACTCTAAAAGCCGTTGTGCGACCGGGTGGCCGGAAAAATCGTTAAATTTTATATTAAAAAATGAATATTATGTCCTGTAAAGAGAGAGTATAAATTCTTGACCACTGCAGAACAATAGGAACTGATGATTTTGTGTACATGAAATATTATGGATAATCATAATCAGAGGATAAAACTATGACAGATAAAACCGGAAGGAACGAGCCATGCCCCTGTGGAAGCGGAAAGAAATACAAGAACTGCTGTATAGAGAAAGATGCAGCAATGGCCGCAATAAAAGGTATGATTCCGTCTGATGATGAACTGAGGGAGTATAATAAATTTGCTGAAAAGTGGGACCCGGTAAAGGGACCTGTTCCGTCATACATGCAGTTTAAGGGCAGACCTAACACAGCCACATCTGCGATGACCGGCCTGCAGGCAAAAATGGCAGAGATGGAGTTCAAATCAGTTGATGAACTGAATGAGTTTATAAAAAAGGAGATCGATGCGGCTAACATGACACCAAGGGATGAGTTCCTGGGACTTACATCAGCCCAGGTGTATTCGCTTACCCGCAACTGTTTTCAGGATAACTTACAGCTTGTTGAATTAAGTCCGCTTGTTGAATCAGCACTGGTGGAGAATCTGCCCGTAATCAGGCAGTGCAGGTTTCTGCTTGAAAGGCTGGCAGAGAATGAAAAGGGGATCAAGGGGACAGTGCGCGGCAATTTCCCCAGAAAACTGGCACAGGATTTTTATGAGCTTTTTGTAAAAGAGAATGATTATGATAATCATCCACCGTCAAAAGAGGAGGATGTTGATGAACTCATAAAGCTCAGGTTCTTTCTTTCGCACAACGGCCTGATGAAGAAGCAGCATGACTGGTTCAGCCTGACAAAAAAGGGACATTTAATGAGCGGCAAAGGTGGGGCTTTTGAACTTTACAGGATGCTGTTTCTTTATTTCAGCGACAGCTTCGACTGGCTTGGAGGCACAAGGTACCCTGATGAATTCGGCTACCTGCAGAATAGCCTGGTCTTCTGTCTTTACATGCTTAAAAAGACGGCTGCCGAATATAAATCAGCGACAGAACTTGCTGATGTTTACAGGAGGGCTTTCCCTGAAATGGTGAAGGCTGTTGAGGAAGGAATGAAATATCCCATATTTGACAGCGGCTTCATGTATATGTTTCTTGAAAGATATGCTGTTTACCTGGGGCTTGCAGAGATGAAAGGTGACAGGTGGAAGTTTGACAGGGACAACCTGTTTTTTAAAACAACCAGCCTGTTCAGGCAGGTGCTGACCTGGAAGATTTAAGGCCGCCAGGATATTAATTCAGTGCTGTATGCGCATGGATTCAAGAGGGATTTTACCAGCCGGTATAAAATCCCTCCGTCACAGTGGCTGCGCGAAAGGAGGCTTGCCAGGGCAAAGGAGCTCCTTGAAACAACTGACATGACTGTTACTGACATCTGCTTTTCATCGGGCTTTGAAAATGTCTCGCACTTCTCACGGCTCTTCAAGGAGAATTACGGCTACTCCCCCTCAACCTACAGGAAAGACTGAAGATCAGTCTTTTATCAGCGAATGCAATACATTGACGCAAAGCAGGTATGTTCAATATATTGCATTCCCGAAAAGATGTTGCATATTACGGTCTGTTATAAAAACTGTTTAAATGGGAAAAACAGAATTCATAACAGACACAGAAATCTATGAAAGAGTAATCCTTGAAAAGATTCCCGCTGCAAAGAAATTTTTATGGATAGCCACGTCTGACATTAAAGATCTCCATGTGAAGAAGGGACGGTCCATGGTTCCATTTCTTGAAGTTCTGTCTGACCTGCTGGATAAGAACGTTCTTATAAGGCTTATGCACGCAAAAGAACCGGGGCCGAATTTTCGCAAAGACTTTGACCGCTACCCCAATGTTGTCAGCGGACTGGAGCGGCTCCTGTGCCCCAGGGTCCATTTTAAATCTGTTATAATTGATGGAACTTTTATTTACACGGGTAGCGCAAATCTTACCGGTGCAGGTATGGGCGCAAAAAGCTCAACAACAAGAAATTTTGAAGCCGGGATCATTTCTGATGACAGGGTATTGGTAAGCCATGTTATGAAGCAGTTTGATTCAGTCTGGATGGGTTTACAATGTAAAAAATGCAGACGCAAGCAGTTTTGTGCAGACTATGAAATCCTAAGATAGTCCACCCGCACTCCTCGCAATGATAAATTGAAGTATTTTTTCTCCCTTAAAATGTGTATGGGCCAAATAATCAATAATTTGAACTATAAAGAACAGCATGGATTTTACTGCTGATTAACTTACATTTATAGCAGTTCATGATTGAAGTGGTGCATGTTGTGTCATTATAAAGCTGTCTAAAATGTCATCCTCGCGAATGCGGGGATCCATTATGACCCTTTAAGTTTGGCATACACTGATGGATCCGGCCCTGACCGCCGGAATTACATTACCACATTCATTTCGTAAAATGCTGTAATCAAATGACCGGCACAACATCGATTTGTACATGTGAAAAGATGATCGGTCACAGATCATACATGAATAACGTCTGGAGGATATACAAGTTAACACGCCTCTCCCAAGTGGGTTTAACTTAATGGCAGCAGTTCGTGCTGTCATGAGGCGCAGGCCGTGAAGCATAAATGATGTAAATTGTAAAAGTGTTTTCAAAGAACTTAATAAACAAACATGCATTATGTGCTGATTAAAAAACAGGACCGGACCGGGTCTGTTCTGACAGTTCAGGTTTCCCTGAACCCCTAAGCACCGGCCTTTGCCGGCACACCAACTGATGAGGAAACCTCTGTTGCTTCCCTGTAATCCTTATCTGTAAGAACTGCATAGACAAAGTAATCTGCGCCTGCATCAAGGCCGCTGATAGTGTACGGTGAAGCGGCGCCTGAACCGGGCGAAAACCTTTTCATAGTAGCCTCATTGTCTCCTGTCTTCTTTGCAAAGAAATGAATGAACCTTCCGGCCTCTGTTGCGGGGATTGTAAAAGTACATACAATCTCACCCGCAGCACCGGGAGCGGCAGAGATTGAAGGCGACATGATCTCACCCAGGGGCCTGAAAAGTTCAATTAGCCTCCGCTCGCGCTCGTTTTTAAAGTTCTGTTTTATGAACAGGTTGTAACCGTTAAGCTTCTTCTTCTCGCCATACCTGTACCATGAATTGTTCATAAGTGTACCGGCCGATGACCAGTCAGAAGTAAGGCGTGCGAAGGCCGCCTGCACTTCCAGCTGGGCCGCAGAGGGCTGTGAGTTCTTTCTTCCCTTGACACGGGTGTAAAGCCGCCCGTCCCTTTCAAAAAATACAACATCACCCAAACCTTTTCTCATCCTTAGAAACATCGGGTTTAATTCAATTTCAGACATTATTAGACTCCTTTTAATTAAATTTTTAAAATATAAAACCGGTCCGGTCTTACTGTAACAACGAACGGGGATGGTAAATTTTAAAAATTTTTCTGAAAAAATTAAAAAATTTACATGGCCGGTAAAGGCCAGCGAAGGCCAGCGAAGGCCGGGAAAGGCCGGATAAGGCCAGCGAAGGCCGGAACATGTCTGGAAAGAAAGAAAAATACTACTAAACAAAAGCATAGGACACTATGTGTCATACCTGGTGTGGTATTATTTATATTAGACTTGTTTCCTTTTTTTTTACCGGGTCTAAGGGGCGAAGCCCGTGCTGACACGATGTCAGCCTGTCAGCATAATGCAGGATACATTGAAAAAGCTGACCTTAAAAAAAGCCATCTTCAGTTTTTCTGAAGATATCAAACGCCAGTTTGGGAACGCGTCTATTAAATATGGGTAATAAGTGTACGGCCCGTAAGGATTAGTTTACGCAAAAACAGGCAGAATAATCATAGTGTTATGCGGGAAAATGAATTATATATGTTGATTGATGTTCCGAAAAGAATAGTATAATTTGTGTAGTATAAATAGTATATATTTTCAGTTTTGTTCAGGTTTGAGGGTGGTTTAATGAAGTACTGGGCACATACGGTTGAGGGGAAGGGGGAAGATAACTGGCATATGTTATCCGACCATCTGGAAAGTACAGGCGATCTGGCATCATCATTCGCATGCAAAGACGACTTTATCCAGCTTTTTAAGTTAGCAGGTTATCTCCATGATTTAGGGAAATATCAGCCTGCCTTTCAAAAATACCTCATTGAGGGAGGCAGAAGAGGAAGTGTGCCTCATGCATCCTGGGGCGCAGGATTAGCGGTAATAAACAAGAATCATGAGATTTCATTTGTAATAGACGGGCATCATAAAGGATTACCGGACAGGGCTGACTGGAAAAATGACGTTATGCCATATCATAAGGGTGAGATTGAAAATTTTGATGAAATAGTCAGGTCTTTTTTTTCTGATACAGGGATAGATGAAAATATCTTAAAGAGAGATTGCCCTGTTTTTGAAAAGATACATGAAAGAGAATTATTCACAAGATATTTATTCAGTTCACTTACTGATGCTGACTGGCTTGATACAGAAAAAAATTGCAGCCCGGAGATGGCAGATAAAAGGATAAAAGCAATTCCTGATTATGGTGAGTTCAATCAGAAACTAACATCCTATTTGAAACATAAATCACAAGATGGTGAGTTAAACAAACTTAGAAATGAAGCCCGTGAATATGCTGTTTCAAAAGCAGAGATGCCTGTGGGTTTTTTTTCTATGAATTTACCAACCGGGATGGGTAAAACATTAACATCAATAGCATGGGCATTGAAACATGCCGAGAAAAATAATCTAAAAAGAATAATCATCGTTCTCCCTTTCATAAATATCATAGATCAGACTTCTTTTATACTTAAAGAGATTTTTGGAGATGAATATATACTTGAGCATCATTCCGGAGTCGGAGAAGAATTAAACATTACAGAAAATTTAACTGATTATCAATATACAAAACGTCTTGCATGCGAGAATTGGGATTTTCCCATTATTGTAACAACAACTGTGCAGTTTTTTGAATCAATATTCAGCAATAAACCTTCAAAATGCAGGAAGGTTCATAATATCGCTGAATCTGTTGTTATCTTTGATGAAGTTCAGTCTCTACCAAAAGATGTAATTGAGCCGACTTTAACAATACTTGAGAATATCAAGTCAGTAATGAATACATCATTTCTGTTCTGTACGGCAACTTTACCGGCTTTTGAAAAAAGAGATAGATTTAAAGGAATTGAACCTATTATTCCACTTGTTGAAAATCCATCTGAATTGTTTAATAAGACAAGACGCGTAATGTATCATGCCGCAAATAATTTTGAACCTGTAGATTATCCTGAAATTCTTAATATTGCAGAAAAGGAAAATTCAGCAGTTCTTGCCGTATTTAATACTAAGAAAGCTGCAAGAGAATTCTTTGACTGTTCCGGGAGATCAGGTTTATGGGAAAAGAGGTATCATCTTTCAACGGGCATGTGCCCTGTACATAGGAAGAAATTAATTAATGATATTCGAGAAGATTTGAAAAATAATAAGAAAATTCTGGTTTCATCAACACAGCTAATTGAAGCTGGTGTCGATTTTGATTTTCCATGCGTTATGAGGGAAGTTGCTCCGCTTGAATCCATAATACAAGCGGCAGGAAGATGCAACAGGGAAAACAGAATGGAAGAGTATGGTAATGTTTATCTTTTCCGGTTGATTGAATCCGGTATGCCTGATAAGCAATACAGGACAGCATCAGAGTATGCACTTGAATTGATAAGAGAAAATCCGCGGAGTCTTTATGAACATGATTTTTATGAGAGTTATTACAGGAAGTTTGTTGGACTATTTGTTGATGCTGATAAGATGAATATAAATAATGCCAGGGAGAATTTTGATTTTGAAACGGTAAGCCGGA
>CAYTSF010000019.1:30063-32109 GCA_964440335.1 uncultured Leptospirales bacterium | reverse complement strand
CACAAGATGGAAGGATGGAAGAATTATATCAAGGGTGTCTTCGACAAAAAACCTGACGCACTTCATATCCTTGTGACCGGGAGCGCGCGGCTCGATACGTTCCGCCAGGGCGGCGATTCAATGGCAGGCAGGTTTTTTAACCACAGGCTACTTCCACTCTCGTACAAAGAGGTACCTGACAAGACCGTAGACCTGGTCGAAAAGCTCATGCTGCGGGGAGGGTTCCCTGAACCCTTTCTGGCCCAGAGCGACACAGATTCAGACCGGTGGCGCCTCCAGTACACAGACGGGCTCATCCGCACAGACATCCTTGATTTTGAGCTTGTACACAACCTCAGGGCCGTGCAGACAATAGTCGAAATGCTGAGGCGCAGGGTCGGTTCACCGGTTTCATTCAAGTCTATCGCAGAAGACGTTAAGCTCTCGCCAACAACTGTAACAAAATACATAGAAATTCTTGAATCGCTTTACATCGTTTTCAGGGTCACGCCATATTCGCGAAACATCGCAAGGTCGCTGCTTAAAGAGCCAAAAATTTATTTTTTCGACAACGGCATGGTCATGAGGGATTCAGGGGCACGCTTCGAGAACATGGTGGCGCTCTCACTACTGAAACATGTTTATGGAATTACCGATTACCGGGGAAGGAGGATATCCCTCAACTATATCCGCACGCGCGACGGCGAGGAGGTCGATTTCTGTTTAACTGAAACCGATGAGGCGCTGCAGATGATCGAAGTGAAGGCGGGTGGAAGGGACTATGGCACCACCCTGAAAAGGTTTAACGCCAAGTACAACATACCTGCAGTCGCGGTCATAAAAGACCTGAAGCAGGACTACAGGGATGGCATGGTGGACGTTATGCGCCCCGAAACTTTTCTCGGTAAACTTTTCATATAATAAAACCTCAGTAGTTTATGCCCACAGCGTCCTTGACCTTCTTCAGTGTTACATGGGCAACCTGGCGGGTCTTGTCCGCTCCCTTTTTAAGTACGCGGTAAACCTCCGCAGGGTCGTTCTCATATACTTTTCTCTTTTCCCTGTACGGCCTGAAGTATTCGTTCATGAGCTCTAAAAGCTCCTTCTTTGCCTGGCCGTATCCTGTGCCCCCCTTCAGGTATCGTTCCCTCATATCGGCAAGCTGTGAAGGAGTGGCAAAAAGTTTGTACAGGGCAAAGACATTGCATTTGTCCGGGTCCTTCGGCTCCTCGACTGGTGTGGAATCCGTCACTATGCTCATTACCTTTTTTTTAAGTGTTTTTTCATCCTCAAATATTTCAATGGCATTGCCGTAGCTCTTGGACATCTTCTCGCCGTCGATTCCGGGGATCACAGCGATTTCCTCCTGTATCTCCTCTTCAGGGATAACGAAGATCTCGCCGTATTTATGGTTGAAAGACTGGGCTATGTCCCGGGTGATTTCAATGTGCTGCTTCTGGTCCTTGCCCACCGGAACTATATTGGCATCGTATAACAGTATATCCGCAGCCATGAGCACCGGGTAGGTATAGAGCCCGGTATTGGGCACCAGGCCTTTGGCGATTTTATCCTTGTAGCTGTGGCTCCTTTCCAGCAGGCCCAGAGATGTATGGCATGAAAGGATCCATGTAAGTTCGGTTACCTCGGGTACGTCTGACTGCACCCAGAAGTAGCATTTGTCAGGGTCAAGGCCAAGGGCAAGAAAGTCCATTGCCGCGTTAAGCGTGTTGCGTTTCAGTTCATCCCCTTCCTGCAGGCTTGTCATGGCATGATAGTTGACGATGAAGCAGAAAAGCTCGCTTTTATCCTGCATCTCGATCATCCTCTTCATCATTGCAAAGTAATTGCCTATATGAAGTGCGCCTGAAGGCTGTATTCCTGAAAGTACCCTGACCATAAATTCCTCCGGTAAAAATCCCAGTTTTATTCCAAACTCTATCTGTCCTTACAGCTGCCCCTGAGGGACGCCGGGGGAGCAACAGGTAAGGGATATCCCCGGACTTGTTGTACTTGATTTATTACAAAAAATGGTGTCAATAATAAAATTTTCCTTGAGTTAATGAATGA
>CAYTSF010000019.1:26561-29963 GCA_964440335.1 uncultured Leptospirales bacterium | reverse complement strand
GCCGGTTTTTGAACAATTATATATTTACAGGAGTTTGCCATGAAAAACAATATGGGGAGCGTTGACAAGTTCATCAGAACTATGGTTGGAATCGCATTTTTAGTTAACATTATTATCCTTGAACCGGGAGCAATCGGAACAATCGTACTGCTTGTTCTTGGATTCATTATGCTTGGATCAGCATGGGTAGGATACTGCCCTCTCTACACACCACTTGGAATATGCACATGCAGCGCAACCTGCACATGCGGTACTGAAGAACCAGCAGAAAAAGTAAAAACTTTTTTTATCGAGAAAAATGTAGGCAACGCTGACAGGCTCATACGGGCACTCATCGGGCTCGCGTTCATAGCGAACATTTTCGTTATCATGCCCGGAATAGCAGCAAGCATGATTCTTTTTATACTCGGAGTTGCAGTACTGGCATCAGCATGGCAGGGATACTGTCCCCTTTACCAGGCATTGGGAATCCGTACATGTCCTGAAAGCTGCGGGAAGTAAGCCTTACAGAATCCATTACAGGCCCGCTCATGCGGGCGACCCAGATAAAAAAATCCGGCCATGGCCGGATTTTTTTATCTGCAGCAGTTCTCAGCATGTCCCCCGCAGAAGTCGCCGAACTCAAGCTGCAGCGCTGAATGGTTTATTCCGAACTCCCTGTCGAGCAGGCCGTTAACCTGCTGCAGCACGCTGTCCGATGAACCCTCTGATCCCGTGTCCAGGCATATGTGGCATGAAAGAAAAACCTCGCGGGAATTGATAGACCAGATGTGCAGCCCGTGAACGCTCACCACGCCGCTGACTGAGCGTATGCTTTCATAAACCCTGGCCGTGTCAATGTGACCCGGCACCCCCTGCAGGAATATGCGCATGGACTCCCGGAGTATGCCCATGGCGCTCCAGATTATCATTACTCCTATGAAGCAGCTCATTACAATGTCGACCCAGTAGTGTGACGTGAAGTAGATAATTATTGCCGCTGCTATTACCGCGACCGATGACACCGCGTCGAATATCATGTGCAGTGCGGCAGCCCGTATGTTAAGGTTGCTCCCGTGATCACGGTGCAGCAGCAGTATTGAAAAGAGGTTGCCGGCAAGGCCTATGAAAGCGACCGGCAGCATGACCTTCAGGTTCAGGGGCTGGGGGTTCATGAACCTTTCGACCGATTCATAGAAAATGTATATGCCTATCACAACAAGGGTGAGGGAGTTCACCAGCGCAGTCAGCACCTCGAAGCGTTTAAGCCCGAAGGTGTATCGCCCGCTCTGCTCGCGTCCTGAAATCCTCTCACCAGCATAACCCAGTACAAGCGACAATACGTCCGAGAAATTGTGGCCCGCGTCTGATATGAGGGCAAGACTGCCCGATAATACCCCGCCTGTATACTCAGCAGCGGTGATGACCATGTTAAAAAAAATCACGAGCAGCATCCTTGCGCCTGAATCACGCTGTTCATGGGTGTGCGCATGATTGTCATGACGCGGATGTTCATGCGCATGCTGTTCATGGTTGCTGCAGTCATGTTTATGCATAACGCCTCCTATGGTTCAAGTATATGTTCAATCCCGAAGTTCAGGATGGTGCTGATGTGCGTGTCGTCGGGGGAATAGTACATGTTTTTGCCCTCCCTCCTGGCACGGGCAACTCGCGCCTGCTTTAGTATTCTGAGCTGGTGGGACACGGCTGACTGGTTCATGCCGGTAATCACGGCAAGCTCGCTGACGCACACCTCGCCCTCCATCAGCACCGATAGTATCTTCAGGCGCGCCGGATCGCTGAATATACTGAAAAAATCCGCCAGCGTATCATAATCCCCGTCGCTCAACCTGCTTTTCTGTTTCTTCATATTTAACCATCCGCTCACATGAACATATGAGCCATTATTCATATGTATACCCGCGCGTCAACTTTTTTTAAAATTTTTCCGCCCGCCCGCCTCTCCCCAAAATCACTCAGAAAGCCGGAAATTTTTTATCCTTTTTTTACCGGCATATTTATTCTTTTTTTAATTGACTGAAAACAACCCCGGGCATAACACACATTATCCCTTGCGGAATTACCTAAATGAACCGTATACTACTGACAATTACAATCATTGCCTCTTTCTGTGCACCGCTTGCATCTCATTCGCGTGTCGCTGTTATAAAGAGCCGGTATGACAACATTGAACTTGTCCTCTCGACATACAGGATCCCCTACGACCTGCTGGAATACAGTGACCTTGGCAACGAGGAAACATATACAAAATACAGCGCCATATTTTTCCCTTCCGGTCTTTCATCGGACTATGAGAACAACCTCAATGTAAGCTGGGAAGGGAGAGACATCACATCGGTCACCCTGTCAAAAAAATTTTTTGAACTTGACCCGAAGCAGTTCAGCAAAAACCTCAGGTCCTTCATAAGCAGGGGGGGGTCAGCATACTTCTCCGGCTACGCGTTCAAGGAATTATCAATGGTTTATGATTACTTTGAATTCTTTGACAACTTCCCCTTCATGGGCATACCGGGCCGTCTTGAAGCAACACTTAAGGATGACCTGGTAAGGTTCAGCATGAAACGCAAATTCGCCCTCTACATGGAATACCCCGGATGGATCGCGTTAAAGGATGTCGACAACGCGCAGGTGCTCTCCGAGGCAACTTTCGATACTCCAAAAGGCCAGAAGTCCGGCCCCATAAGCGTGCTCATCAGCGATGGCGGCGGCGAGATTATATACACCAGCTATTACAGCACTGTTTACAGTGAATTCAAGCGTTTCAACATTTTCAGAGTGGCGGGGAATGTCCTCTGCCAGAAGGCGATCGATACCGCTGATGAATTCTACCAGGACATGACCGGGCGCATAACAGATGCTTTTCTTGCCGGCGAACCTGCCCGCACGTACCTGTTCGATCTCAAGAAAGGAATCAACACGCTCTATTTCCTTTCCGAGTCAGCCCCCTACATGTTTGAAATATATGACAGCCGCATGATGCTCCTTGCATCCGTTGAAAAATACGAACTTGCACAGTCATACACAATTTCGTCAGTTAAGGACGATGTCTGCTACGTGGCCATATACCCGGCCGGAAGGGAGAGGTACGGCATGTACACGATCGTTTCTGCCAACGGCACACTTATCCCCAAACCCGTGAAAACTGCGGGCAGGGTACTGCTGTATACAATAGGAGCGCTTTTTATTGCTGCATTTCTCAAGGTTGCTGTTTCAAGGCTGCGTTAGTATTATTCTGACAGTCTCCTGTTTTTCAGGAAACTGCTGAAAAAATTAGCTTTTTTTTATTTACAGAATCGGTTTTCATTTTTACTGATAAAACTCGATATTTTATCGCTTACGTTATAGAAACAATGTCAATCCGGTCGCGGTTCTGAAATCTTTAAAATTGGCTGGGATCTGTTA